>DAOOVW010000029.1 GCA_035370465.1 bacterium
AATAAAATTCCCACTTGGAAAATTACCCGGTGATATAATAATAAAAAAAGAAAATTTTGTATTTTATTTCCCAATTACAACTGGTATTTTAATTAGCATAATTTTAACCTTAATATTTTCAATAATATGGAGGAAATAATGGAAAGGAAGAATGGGTGGGAAGTTTTCTCTACAGAAGAAAAAAATAATGTTTTTAAATTCTGTGATGAATATAAAGAGTTTATTTCAAGAAATAAAATTGAGAGAAAACTTGTAAATGAGTGTGTTGAAACTGCAGAAAAAAATGGGTTTAAAGAAATAAATAAATATAAAAACTTAAAAAAAGGAGATAAATTTTATAAAAAAAACAAAGAAAAAGAAGTAATTTTCGGTATAATCGGTAAAGAAATTTTAAAAAAAGGGGCAAAATTTATTGTCTCTCATATAGATTCTCCACGACTTGACCTAAAAACATCTCCTATTTATGAAGATGAAAATATTTGTCTTTTAAAAACCTACTATTATGGTGGAATAAAAAAATATCAATGGTTAACAATTCCTCTTGCTCTTTATGGTATAGTTATTTTAAAAACAGGTGAAAAAGTTGAAATTGAAATAGGAGAAAAGGAAAATGAAAGTATTTTTACAATAACCGACCTTCTTCCACATCTTTCAAAAGACCAGTATAAGAAAACAATTGAAGAGGGTTTCCCAGGAGAAAACTTAAATGTGTTATTTGGAACAATTCCATTGACAGAAAAAACAGAAGAAAAGGAAAAAGTTAAGAAAAATGTGATAAAAATTTTAAAAGAAAAATATGGAATTGAAGAAAGTGATTTTATCAGCAGCGAACTTCATTTTGTTCCTGCTGGAAAAGGAAGAGATGCGGGAATAGATAAAAGCATGATATTATCTTATGGACAGGATGATAGAGTTTGTTCCTATACATCTTTTAGAGCAATAAATGAAATAGAAAACCCTATAAAAAGTGTGTTTTGTATTTTGGTTGACCAGGAAGAAATCGGTAGTTATGGAACAACTTCAGCACAATCATCATTTTTTAGATATTTAATTGAAGAAGTAGTTGAAAAAACAGGTGGCACGCTTTCTGATATAAGAGAACTATTTGAAAATTCAAAAGCAATCTCTGCTGATGTTGATTCTTTATTGGACCCAAACTTTAAAGAGGTCTCAGACCCAAGAAATACAGCAAGAATTAATTGCGGTGTTGTTTTAAACAAAACAACAGGAGGAAGAGGGAAGGGAGGGAGTATTGAACCATCAGCAGAATATATTGGATATATAAGAAAAATTTTTGACCAGAATAATGTTTTATGGCAGACAGGTGAAATAGGGAAAATAGAACAGGGGGGGGGAGGAACAGTAGCGACTTATTTTGCAAGATATAATATTGATACAATTGATTGTGGAACAGGTGTTTTATCAATGCATGCACCTTTTGAATTAACAGGAAAAATTGATATCTACTCTACTTACAGGGCTTATTTATCATTTTATAAGGAGGACTAAAAATGGCACTTTCAGATTTAAAAATTTGGATTCCAAATCCTTTAGAAAAAATTTTTAAGGAAGATTTACCTAAAAAAGAACAACAGGTAAAAAAAGAGATTTTTTTATTTTCTGCAAAAAATGAATATGAATCTTTTCAAATTGCTCTGAGAAGTTCTGTTATGTTGAAAAATGTAAGAGTTGAGTTTAGTGATTTACTGAATGTATCGGGTAGTAAAATCTCAAAAGAAAACTTAAAATATAATTTTGTAGATTATGTCCCAGTGAATATAGATAATTCTGGATTAAAAGAAGTAGTTCGTATTTCTCCTGGAGAGTTTCCAGATCCTCTATTAGAGGATAAGAGTATAGATATTCCACCACAAGAAACCAAAACTATTTGGTTCACAATTTATGTTCCTCCAGATGTAGAAGAAGGGAAGTATAAAGGGGAAGTAAAATTACTTACTAATAAAGGTACTTTTTCTATAGATTTAAATTTAAAAGTGTGGAATTTTATTTTACCTAATGAGTCCCATATGTATTTAACAAATTGGATAATGTCCCCTTCTGCATTATCTAAATTTCATAGAGTTAAAATTTGGTCTTCAGAATTCTGGAATTTGGTAGAAATGTATGCGAAAAATATGAAAGAACATCGCCAAAATGTTATTATAACTCATTTATTTGAACTAATTAATTTTTTTACAGATGAAAGAGGAAATTTAATTTTTGATTATCAAAACTTTGACAAATGGGTAAACATATTTTTAAACAATGGAGTAAAATTAATAGAAGGTTCTCATTTAGCAGGAAGAGTAGGAACATGGAATGACCCAAATCTTTATTCTCCTCTTATTAAAGTAAGAACAAAAGAAGGAAAGATTATTTTTCACTCCAGAATTTTGGTAGGGCATTCAGATTTTTATAAATATATAGGAAATTTCTTAATGTCCTTAAGAAATCACCTAAAAGAAAAAGGATGGATTGATAAATTCATTATTCATTTATCTGACGAACCTGATAGTATATGTGCACCTTCTTATAAACTTTTAAGCAAAATAGTAAAAGATTTTTTCCCAGAGGTAAGAAGAATTGATGCTGCTACTATACCTGATATTGTTGGTTCAATAGATGTATGGGTGCCTCTATTATCTGGAAACTTTTCCTCTTTCTTTTTAGAGCGGCAAAATTTTGATGAAGAAGTTTGGTGGTATACCTGTTGTGGTCCAAGAGATGATAAATATCCCAATAGGTTTATAGATTATCCATTAATAAAAGTTAGGATTATCCATTGGTTAAATTATAAATATAATGTAAAAGGATACCTTCACTGGGGATACAATTACTATAAAGATTGGACAGGAAGTGAATTTATAGATCCATGGAAAGAAAATACTGCTAAAATGTGGCCACCTGGAGACCCTTTTATTGTATATCCTGGAAAAAATAATAAAATTTTAAATTCCATTCGCTGGGAACAAATTAGAGAAGGAATAGAGGACTATGAATATCTCTATTTGTTAGATAAGAAAAACCCAAAAGTTTTACAGAAAATACTTTCCAGTATATTACCAAATCTTACTGATTATACAAGAAATCCAGTTGATTTACTAAATATGAGACAAAAAATAGGTGAAGAGATAGAAAAGAAATAATTTTTATAATAAAATGGAAAAAATTTCTGTATTAACTAATAAAAGAAATGAATTTTTAGAAATAACTTCAAAAATAGAAGAAAAAGTGAAAAAAAGTAATGTAAAAAATGGAATTTGTTTTATATATATTCCACATACAACCTGTGGTCTAACAATAAATGAAAATGCTGACCCTTCAGTAAAAAATGATATTTTAAATAAATTAGAAGAAATTGTTCCTGAAAATTCTGGATATACTCATACTGAAGGCAATTCAGATGCCCATATAAAATCAAGTATTCTTGGACATTCTCTTTTTGTTTTCATAGAAAATGGTTCATTAAAATTGGGTACCTGGCAGGGAATTTTCTTATGTGAATTTGATGGACCGCGAACAAGGCAGGTCTGGATAAAAATTATGTAGGAGCAAAATAAATGGAAATTACAGGTAAAAACTTGAATGAAATTATTGAGTTATCAAATTTAGTTTTCCGACCGAAAGAAAAGAGTATGAAAATAGAAACACCTCTAATGTGGGAAAAAGGAAAACACTTTGTTATTAAAGAAAATGAAGAAATAGTTTCGTTTATTGGAATGGTAGAAGAAGAAATAAATGTTTTTGGATATAAAATGAAAATTGGTAATATCGGGAATGTATGTACCCATCCAGATTACAGAAATAAAGGTTATGCTACCTGTCTTTTAAATGAAACAATTAAAAAAGCAAAAGAAGATAAATTGGTATATCTTATGATTTCAGGTGGAAGGGAATTATATAAAAGAGCAGGGGCGGTCAGTATGCCTTTTTATTTTTATCAATTTTCTGGTAATAAGGGAAAAACAGATTTTAGAGTAAGAAGATATAAAGATGATTTGTATTGTGAATGTATTAAAATTTATCAAAAAGAGCCTGTTAGGTTTTTGAGAGAAAATAAAGGATTTTCATCACTTTTTTCTTTGTATAACGGAAAATTTAAGAAGAAAGTAATGCATATGGGAAGTAAAATCTGGATAATTTCAAAAAATAAAGAAATTTTGGCTTACTGGGCAGAAGGTGAAACAAAAGATGGAATTTCTATTGGTTATAATAGAGAGTATGGTGGAATAAGAGAATTGTTAGCAAAGGTTTGGAAAAGTAGAGGGAAAAAAGTAAATATTTATATACCTTTGTGGGATGAGGAATTAAAATATTATTTAGGAAAAGAGAAAGAAGTAAAAGAAATGGGGACTATTCTTCTTATCAATCCAAATCTTCTTATAGAGAATTTAAGTGGATATTTTATAGAAAGAGGAGTAGAAATTGATTATTTAAAAAGAGAAAACAAAATATTATTAAAAGCAAATAAAAAAGAAAAGGAATTTAAAGATAATAAAGATTTAGCAAGATTTCTTTTACATTTAAATAATGAAGAAGTATGGAAAAATATTTTTCCAATACCATTACCTTTTTATGGATTTAATTATGCATAAACTTCTCAAATGGAAAAAGTAATATTTTTTATTGATGGCATAAGAATAGTAATAAAAATAGGAGATATAACAGAAGAAAAAGTAGAGGCAATTGTAAATCCAGCAAATACAAATCTCCTAATGGGTGGTGGACTTTCATTAAAAATTAAAAATAAAGCAGGTATTGAAATAGAAAAGGAAGTTAAAAATAAAAGGTATATAAAAAAAGGAGAGGCAATCTGTACAGGTGGGTGGAAATTACCTTCAAAATATGTAATTCATACTGCTACTATGGGAATGGATTTTAAATCCGATTACAAAACAATAGAAAAATGTATGGAAAATACCCTGAATTTAAGTGAAAAAATGAAAATAACTTCTATTTCTTTTCCTGCTTTAGGATGCGGAACCGGAAAACTTAAATTAGAAAAGGTCTCACAAATTATGATTGAAAAAGTCATGAAATTTTTATCAAGAAAAATATTTTTAGAAGAGATTAATTTTGTTCTTTATAAACAGAGTGATTTTGAAAAATTCCTATCAGTTGCAGAAAAATATTTGATTGATATAACAAAAAAAACATATAAAAACCCAGTTCCAACAGTTGATATAATAATTGAATATAAAAAAGATATTATTTTAATTGAAAGAAAAAATTACCCTTATGGTTGGGCTTTACCAGGTGGATTTGTTAATTATGGAGAATCGCTTGAAAAAGCAGCAGAAAGAGAAGCAAAAGAAGAAACAGGACTTGAACTTGAAGATTTAAAACAATTTCATACATATTCACAGCCAGGAAGAGACCCAAGATACCATACAATTTCAACGGTATTTACCGCAAAAGGAAAAGGCAAATTGAAAAGTGGAGATGATGCTAAAAAAGTAAAAATTTTTAATAAAGAAAATTTACCTGAAAATGTTGCTTTTGACCATAAGACAATACTAAGTGATTATTTTGAATGTATAAGTTCATAAATTATGAAGTTATGAACTTAAAAAGTTAAGGAGTTATTAATTATGAGCGAAAAATCAATTTTAAGTGGAATGAGACCAACAGGACCATTGCATATAGGACATTTATTTGGTGCCTTAAAAAACTGGAAGAAATTACAGGATGATGGATATAAATGTTTTTATATGATTGCTGATTATCATGCATTAAGCACAGAATATGCTAATCCACAAAAAATAAAGGAAAATGTGGAAGAAGTGGCAATTGATTTTCTCATTTCTGGACTTAATCCTGAAAAATCAACAATTTTTATTCAATCACTTGTTCCTCAACACTCTGAATTACATCTTTTATTTTCAATGTTTGTTCCTATTCCATATCTTGAAAGAAATCCTGTGTATAAAGAGCAGATAAAGGAATTGAAGGATAAGGACTTACATACTTATGGTTTTTTGGGTTATCCTATATTACAGGCAGCAGATATTCTTTTATATAAGGCAACTTATGTTCCAATAGGAGTTGACCAATTACCACATCTTGAACTTACAAGAGAAATTGCAAGAAGATTTAATTACCTCTATGGAGAAACATTTCCAATTCCTGAAGCATTATTGACAGAAACACCTAAAATTCTAGGAACAGATGGGAGAAAAATGAGTAAATCATATAATAATTGTATTTATTTGAAGGACTCTCCAGATATAATAAAAAAAAGGGTCTCAACAATGTTCACAGACCCAAAAAGAATTTACAGAAAAGATAAAGGACATCCAGGAAAATGTCCTGTATTTATGTACCAGAATATTTTTAATAAGGAAAGGGTAGGGGAGATTAAAAAAAGTTGTAAAGAAGGTGAAATAGGATGCACTGATTGTAAAAAGGAATTAGGAGAAAAGGTTGTTGACTTTTTAAAAGATATACAGGAAAAAAGAGAAGAACTTTCTAAAAATAAAGAATATATCTGGAAAATTTTAAAAAATGGTAGTGAAAAAGCAAGAGAAGTAGCAACAAAAACATTAAAAGATGTTAAAATTAAAATTGGAGTAAATTATGAATAAAAATATTGAAAAATTAGTAAAGGAAGGGATTAAGAAAATTTCTCCTTATGAACCAGGGAAACCAATTGAAGAATTGCAGCGAGAATATAAGGTAAAAAAAACAATAAAACTTGCTTCAAATGAAAATCCTTTTGGTCCTTCTAAAAAAGTTAAAAAA
The DNA here is from genome assembly GCA_035370465.1 of bacterium. Lineage (NCBI taxonomy): Bacteria > bacterium. Next base: position 6,742 of record DAOOVW010000029.1, read on the forward strand.
GCAATAGAAAAAAGTATAGAAAATATCAATAGATATCCAGATGGCTCATCTTATGAGTTAAAAAATGAATTATCTAAATATTTAAAATTACCTGTTGAAAATATAATGATAGGAAGTGGTTCAAGTGAAGTTATTTCTTTAACACTTGAAACATTCATAAACCCTGGAGAAGAAATTCTTTATCCCTGGCCGTCTTTTACAATGTATAGAATTTTTGCTTTGAAAAATAATGCTATTGGAGTTGAAATTCAACTTGAAAATGATTTTTCATACAATCTTACAAAATTTCTTGAAAGAATTACTCCAAAAACAAAAGTTATTATTTTATGTAATCCAAACAATCCAACAGGAACAATTATAAAGAAAAGAGAGATGGAAAATTTTATAAAAAATTTACCAGACGATATTATTTTAATTTCTGATGAGGCATATTTTGATTATGTTGAAAGTAATGATTTTGGAAGTGCTTTCCCATTTTTCAAAGAAAAAAATATTATTATATGTAGAACTTTTGCTAAAATATATGGACTTGCAGGACTTAGAATTGGTTATGGAATTGCCAATAAGGATATAATTGGGTATATTGAAAGAATAAGACCTCCTTTTAATGTAACTACTCCTTCTCAAATGGCTGCAATTGCATCTCTTGATGACCAGAAATACATTGAAAATGTTAAAAAGAAAACAATAAAAGGGAAAAAATACCTATATTCTGAATTTGAAAAAATGGGAGTTGAATATACCCATTCTGAAAGCAATTTTATCCTATGTAAATTTGGGAAAAATACAAACAAAATTGTAAAAGAACTTGAAAAAAGAGGAATAATAGTAAGAGGTATGGCTTCATTTGGTCTTCCTGAATATATAAGGATTACAATTGGAACAGAAGAGGAAAATAAAATTTTTATAAATAACCTTAAAGATATTTTAAAGAAATAACGCCAGTAAAGGGGAGGAGGAAAAAAATGATTAAATTGGGTATAAATATAGACCATGTCGCAACATTAAGACAATTAAGAAGAGAGGTATTTCCTGACCCTGTTGGTGCAGCAGTTATATGTGAACTTGCTGGTTGTGATTCTATTGTATGCCATTTAAGAGAAGATAGAAGACATATTCAGGAAAGAGATTTAAAATTATTAAAAGAAGTCGTCAAAACAAAATTAAATTTAGAAATGGCTCTTTCTGAAGATGTAATTAAAATCGCATTAGAAACAAAACCAGACCAGGTTACAATTGTTCCAGAAAAAAGGGAAGAATTAACAACAGAAGGTGGACTTGATGTGATAACGAATTTTGAAAAAATAAAAAAAGTCGTTGAAACTTTCCACAAGTCAGGTATAAAAGTAAGTATATTTATAGAACCAGACCTCAATCAAATAGAAAAGGTAAAAGAGACAGGAGCAAATTTTATAGAAATTCATACAGGAAAATATTCAATAGTTAAAACAGAAGATGAAATTTATAATGAATTAAATAAAATAATTAAAGGTACTGAATTCGCATTATCAATTGGTTTAAGAGTAAATGCTGGACATGGACTTGATTATAAAAATGTGACACCAATATGTAAAATAAATGGGATAGAAGAGTTAAATATTGGTTATAGCATAATTTGTATGTCTGTTTTTACTGGATTACATAAGGCAGTAACAAAAATGATTAAAACAATAAGAGAAAATGAAAGAAAAGATTAAAGAGTGTTTTAAAGAGCCAGTACGGGGCAAAATAAATCTTTTTAATTTGTTGATAGGGGGTGTTTTAACCTTCTTCCCCATTGTAAATCTTATTCCACTTGGATATTTAACTGAAAAATTAAGAAGAAAGTTAGAAAATAAGGAAAAAGTCGTTGGATGGGAAAATTTATGGTATTTAATGAAATCAGGGTGGAATACTTTCATCTTGATTTTAGGATACTTCTGTATTGCCATTTTTTTCGTCTTTTTAGGGGTAATCTTTATATTTCCCCTTTCCAGAGGCAAAATTATGTCTATTTTTTTCTTCAGAGGCATCGTTTTAATTAATATAGGAACAATTATCTTTCTATTAGGGCTTTTTTTCCTCCCATTTTCAATACCTGTATACTTAGAAACAAAATCATTAAAAAAAGCATTTGATATAAGAGAAGTATTATCTCGCATCCTTTTAAAATTAAATGATTATCTTGTTCTATATATAACAATTATAGGAGTCATTGTTTTTTCTTTTGTAATAACATTTCTTTTACTAAACTGGGTAATGGGGTTATTATTAGGCGGTTTTTTATATTTTTATGCTGGTTCCGTCATTATAAATTTAATTTCAAAATTTTTCCCCAAAAAGTATTTTACAGTTCAACTTCCATTTTAATTTTAAATAAATAAAAAAAATTTTACTTTCAGAAATTTTTCAATAATTGATTTTTAAAACATTCTATAATTTTATTAAAATTCTCATAGTATTTCTAAAAATATAAAATCTAATTATCAATTCTTTATTATCTTAATGATTTTCAAAAGGATATAGAAAAACAGTCGGATAAGATATATTATGTTAACTTTTTATTGTTTGGCAACTTTACTAAATCAGGGAAAAATATTATTATTTGTTTTTTTTAAAAAATTTATTTTATTAAAATTTTTTCTGAGATTAATTAGAACATATTATTGAAAATCAATAACTTATGTTTCAAAAATTCTTACAAATATAATTGAAATTTCATAAAGAAAAATTAAAAGAATTGCAACAAAAGTTTGAGTAATTATATCAGTTGTAGGAGTTATTATGGCAGATAAAATAAAAGCTCCAACAATTGCATATTTCCTTTTTTGTTTTAGAAAATTTGACTTAACTAAACCAATAGCAGCCAGAGCACTAAAAAAAACTGGTAAATTAAAAACCAGTCCTAAAAGAATCATAAAAATAAGCAAAAAATTCAAATAGTACCCAATAGAAACAAAAGGAGTAAGAACTCCTTTACCAAATGAAAATAAAACCTTAATTCCAAGTGGTATAATAAAATAGAAGGTAAAAATTACCCCTGAAAAGAAAAAAATAGGAAAGAAAATGGAGATAACCTTACTTATTTTTCTCTCTTTTTCTGTAAGTGCAGGAGATACAAAGAGATACAACTGAATAATAATGTGTGGGATTGAGATAATACCCCCTATAAAAACACAAATTTTCAGTATGGAAAAAAATGGTTCAAGAGGTCTGGTAAAAATAACATTTTTTTGATATTTTTTCAGGGGTATAATCAGAAAATCCAAAATTTGGGAGGAAAAAAAGTAAGCAATTACTGAAATAAGTACCCATATAACAATTATCCAGATTATTCTTCTTCTGAGTTCTTCAAGATGTTCAATAAAAGAATATTCATTTTGATTTTTTTTCTGTGTCTTCATCCTTTTCAATCTCTTCCTTTGTCTCTTTAAGCCCTTTTTTAAATTCTCCCAATGCTTTTCCGATTGACCTACCTATTTCAGGTAATCTTTTTGCCCCAAAAAGCAATAAAATTATGAGAAGAATTAAAATAAGTTCACCCGCTCCTATATTAAACATATTACCTCCTTAAATTTTCAATCGCACTGCTCCTTTTGTTGAAATACTAATTGCACTTTCTCCAATAACAGGACAATTTTCCTCACACAATCCACAACCAATACATTTTTCATAATTAACATATGGTCTTCTTTTAAAATCAAGGAAAATTGCTCCTTCTGGACAATATTCTAAACATACAAAGCAATCTTTCTCTTCTGTCCAGACAAGACATCTTTTTTTATCAATTTCTGCTGTTCCAATTTTTAATTTTTCATCTATTTTTTTTATTGCCTGCGATGGACAAACATCTCCACATGCTAAACACATAATACATCCACCTTTTCTTGGAATAATTTCAGGAGTCCCAAATGAGAAAATATCTTTATTTATTGGTACTGAAAACAAGCAATTTGAAGGACAGACCTTAAAACACTCTCCACACCTTATACATTTATAAATAAATTCATCCTCTTCTATTGCTCCTGGTGGTCTTATAATACTCTTTTTTGAATAGGTATTTTTTCCCTTAAATTTATATCTCCCACTTACTAAAAAAATTGAAGAAATAAATAAAAAATTTTTAAGAAACTCTCTCCTTTTCAATCTTTCTTCTCCTTTTTTTTATTAAAAAATTTCTAAGTTTTACTCCAATTAAAGAATAAAAAAAACCCAACGGACATATATTTAGACACCATAATCTATTCCATAAAATACTCAATAGTAAAATAAATAAAAATACAAATAAATACCAATTTTTAAATACAAATGCACGAGTAATAATGACAAAAGGGTCAAAAAACCAAAAAAAATTGGGAATTTTAACAAAATTGACTAAAATTGCAGTAAAAATTATCAAAATAAACAAAAATATGTTTAATTTTTTCAGAAAAATAGGCCTTCTCCTTAAAAATTTCCATTTTTTTCTTAAAAAAACCATATTTAAAATGTCAATAATACCTCCAAATGGGCAAATCCACCAGCAAAAAAAATTCCCGAATAAAATTAAAAGAAACAAAATAACTAAAGAGGGAAAGAAATAATAAGTGAAATGGCAGGTAGAGATTGTTGTAAAAATTGCCAATAGTGCATCAAGTCGAAAAAATAAATTGACAGGAATTACATTTTTAATTAGATATTCATTTCTTATCAATAAATAAAAAAATATAAATATAAATATAAGTTGGCACAATCTTCTTAAATATTTTTTAAACATTTTTTATATTCACTTTATTTAAGTCAGCAATACCAAGTCCCATTTCTTCTGCTATTTTTATATGCGGGATATTATAAGGATCTTGTCCAAGTAATTTTGTTCCATAAGCATCAAGAGATACAATATCAGTTCCTGCTGCAACAATTCCTATATCTTTAACAACCCCTGGACCCTGAGGACCCATTGTTAAAAGGATTTTTGTAGCATCCATTATAGTTAAGGATGGTTTTATATAATAAGTAATTTCTGCTATACATCTATGTAAATCAGTTCTATGAAAAAAGCCCCTATCTTTAACAATTCCCATTAAGTTTTTCATCCCAATAGTTACTTTTGAACCACCATGTACTTTAACAATAGGAACATTTATAAACACATCAGAATCAAGAACTTCTTCAAGAATTTCAGCATTTTTTAAAATTTTTGTTCCTTCTATATTTACCTGTTTAAATTTTATAGGTGGTTTCATAATTCCACCACCCTTTTCAACCACCTCTGCAATACCTGATATCTTATATGTCACCTGCCAGGGATTACATGGATTATCAATAACTATAACTTCTGAAGCCCCTGCTTTTTTACACAATTTTACTATACCTAATACAACATCTGGATTTGTAGTTGCTGCCTGTTCAGGGGTTCTATTCCATGCAATATTGGGCTTTATAACAACTTTACTACCTCGCTTCACAAACTTCTCTATCCCCCCTACCCCCTTTATTGCTCTATAAGTATTTTCCTCTGGGTTTCCTCCCTTCGCAACATAAATTTCACTTCCTTTACTCTGTGCATAAGATAATTTTCCAAACTTTAAGTGCCTTGAAATTTCAAACCCAGCAATTGCTAAAAATGTCCTTTTTAAAAATTCCCTTCTTTCCATTTCTTCCCCCTATGTTTTTCATTTTCATTAACTTATATTCCACTATTTAAAGTAATTTCTTAAATCAAATTTTATATTTATATTATACCATTAAAATATAAAACAAAAAATTTTATAATTTTTAATAAAGTTATCTTATATTATAAAAAATTCCAATTTATTTTCGTGGAAATAGATAAAAGAAAAAAAAGATTTATTTCTAGGCAAAATTTCTTACTTTAAAAAATACGGGAGAAAAAAATAAAAAAGGGTATTTTTGTCTATTTTGATATTTTTAGTGGTTAATTTCACCTTTTATGTGGTTCTTTTTTTTGTAGTATATCCAATAAACAAGAGTTATAATTACAACAAATATAATAATTAAAATTGTAATTTCATTTGAATATTTTTTAATTAAGTCCTTCTTATCTCCTATAAAATATCCCAAAAAAGTGAGAATACTAACCCATATCCCTGCCCCAACGATTGTATAAACAGAAAAAATAAATAAATTCATTTTTGCAAGTCCTGCTGGTAAAGATATATACTGTCTTACTCCTGGAATTAATCTACCATTAAAAGTTGAAATATGCCCATGCTTTTTAAAAAATCCTTCTAATTTTCCTAATTTCTTTTCATCTATAAATAGATATTTACCATATTTAATTAAAAACTTCCTTCCATACTTTTCAGCCAGAAAATAATTAAATAATGCCCCTGCATAACTACCGATAACTCCAAAAAGAATTGAAACCCATAATGAAAGTTTACCTAAATAAGATAGATATCCAGCAGGAATCATAATAACTTCACTTGGGAATGGGAAAAAAGAACTTTCTAAAAACATCAATACAAAAATCCCAAAATATCCCCACCCCCCTATGCTTCTAACTAAAAAAGCATTAAATTCATTCATTTTTATCCCTTTTCTCTATATAATAACATTTTACATTTCTTATGAGAAGATTTATTATGTCTAATTCGGTATATTGACTAAAAATATAATTGGTTTATTTTTATGAGGAAAGAGGCAAAAAGATGGTTAAAAGAAGCAGAATTTGATATTAAAGCGGCAAAAGATAATTTAAAAGAGGGCAACTTCAATATATACTTATTCTATTAAAATTTTATTGAACGAATGTAAAAAGTTAAAAGAAGTTTTTCATAATTGTTAGAATATGGGAAAATATTGGAAATGACAGACATTCCCATTGAACCGCTCTGTTATACTTATCAGGAATTTAATAAATTAAAAAGGGAAAATAGTTTTATCAAGGATATTTTAAAACAAACAAAAAAACTTTAATTCTATAACTTCTTAACTTACGAATTTCATAACTTCTTAATTTATTTTGAAACAAATTCTGGCTAAATATGAACTGTTAAAATGGATCTTTCTTATTTAATCTGCATTTAAAGTATTTAATTTATATTTTAATAACCTCACAATTTTAATAATTTATGCTTAGAGATATTTCTTCTTCTTACTTAATTGATAAAGTATTTTCATCAGTTTATTCTGTCTATACTTTTTATCCATTTTTTTCTCTTTATTATACCAAATCTTCACTCCTAACTTTAATTCTTTCCTATCTCTTTGAGTATCACTATCTTATCCAGAGGCTCGCCCGTAGGGTCTACGCCCGAGGGGATTCTTTGGACAAATATTACTGCAACTTTTTTAAGAAAGAACCTAAAGTTTTATCATTACTATATTTTTGATGTCAAATTAGTATAAGTCATTAATTAGGCAACAATTGGAACATTAACTGCTGTTGGGTTTTCTTCTATAATTTTTTTAAGTAAATCTAAATATTCTTTCTGAATATTATTATATTTTTCTTTTATTTCTGGGTCTGCTTTTTCTTTTAATTGTTTTGAGATATTATATTTTTTTACCTGTAACTCTCCAAACTTTAAACCCACCTTTAAAAATTCTACTCTTTCAAAAACTTTTTTATTTTCTATGTTTTTAGAAATATTTTCTGCTTTTTCTAAATATGAATTTAACTTTTGAAAAATATCATCACTATATACTTCTAAGATATTTATTTTCTTTTCAGCCGCTTCATTACAGACATTTTCAATAAGAGAGAAATACTTTTTAATATATTCAGATGCTCCCTCAAACCCTTTCTCACAATAATCATCTATTAGGGAATCTATATTTATTTTATCAGGATTCCAGTGTGATTTGGCTAAAACATAATATGTCAACCCCATCAATGCCCAGTGCTGTTCACAAGAATCAAAATCGGTTCCTATCATTCCAGAATCATATAAATACTTCATATCTTCAAATATCTTATGAGAAAAGTTCTGTGGAACAATATTATCTCTATTTGCAAGAAGAGAATTAGGTCTATAAAACATTTTGTTTCCATATTTTGACCATTCATCCCAATCTTTTAATATTTGTTTCCTTGCCTCGTCATCAGTATAAGACCCATTAACAAAACATATTATTAAATTAGGATGTGGTTTTACATTTATTGGTGGTGCATAATAAGCACTATAAGCATCATATCCCAAATGTTTATCAGGAAATACTTTTGATACTCCTTCTGCAATTTGATTGGAAAACCATAAAACTCTATCTGTAAGAGATACATATTGAAAAGGTATTTTGTTTCCTGTTGTATAATCATAAAGAGTTATTGGTCGTCCTTCTGGTGGGTCTAATTTCCTACAATTCTCACACATACAAAAAGTCGTTCTTCCTCCATCATTTAAGCCAATTGCTACACCATCTTGTGTTGGTTTTTTTCCTAATTCCTGTATTTTGTTTTTAATAATTTCATTTATTAGTTCTCTATTTGAAAGACATAAACGACAGCGGTCAGGTGATAATGATTGGTCTCTAATTCCATTTGGTTGAAGTGCAAACCAATCAGGATGGTCTTTTCCATACTTTTCCCAATAATCACCATAAGAATGTGCTCTATATACTTGTTTATGACCACCCATTCTATGCCAAGCCAACCATCCATCATCTGTTTCCTCTGATTGAGTTGTCTTAGTTAAGATGTTTTTATATTTCTCACCGTCAAAGTTTAATTTCTTCAAACCATCAAGTATTCTGGAACTTTTGGGAGAGGTAACCCTTATATTTCTTGTCCATAAACGTGGAGATTCTTTTATATCTAATTTTGAAATATACAATGTATTCTTCTTTGGAATAACCTTTCCTAATTCACCAGGCCATAAATATCTACATCCTAATTCTTCTAAAAATGTATAAGTTGCATGTCTTAACCCTTGCTCGTCATTACCACTTATAACAACTACATTACCTGCCGTCTTTATTATCATCCCTTCTGGACCTAATCCCTCAAAAGAAATACCTAACTTATCAAGAAAATCATAACTACCTATTAAAATAAAATTAAAGTTTTTCAACTCCCCATTTACTTCTATCCCTGAAAGAGAATATCTTGGATTCTTTAAATCAGAAATCTTTAACATAGAAATTTCAGTATCAGTTATTTTTTCAATATGTTCTTTTATTATTTTTGCTGAACGACTTTCTTTTGCACTAGGATTTCCTGACAGCAAAATTCCTGCTTTTGCCTGTCCATTTTCTACTAAAATTAGTTGATTATCCCCATACATTGACTTACAAAAAATACTTAAAAATAAACCACAGACAGAAAAAAATAATAGTTTTTTATTACAACTTTTCTTCATTTTTTGCCTCCTAATGGTATTGGTTCCCATTTTTCTTTTTTTATTTCACCACGAGCAGGGTTTCCTTGTAATATTGCCTGAAAGAGTGTATTACGATATTCCTCTACTTCAGGGTCTAATTGTTTTTTCTGGTATAATCTGAAAAGTGGTGTCCCAAACCAATACACTTTCCCTTTTCCTATTATATTCTCTGTTATAAAAGGTGATAAAACTTCCCCATTTTCATCAACCTGCACTGCAAGAACTTCTGCACTTGATACATTACTTATTGGTGTTGTATCTGCTATCCAATCATATTCTTCCTTTTTAAGATGAGCAGTTATTGGTGATTTTTTATTCACTATTTTTACTTTATAAGGACTTTTTCCTCTCGGATATCTTGGATAATAACCAAATCCTAAAAGATGAGATATTGCCCCTAAATTCCTACCTTCTGCTAATCCATCAAAAGCACAGCAAGTAATAATTATAACTCCTCCTGATTTTAAATATTCTTCTACTTTCTTCAGAACTTCTGGGTCTGTCCACATATTCCCTTTATTTTCTTTGACAGTTGGTAATTGCCCAATTCTCTCTGCCATATATATAACTGAAAAATTATAATATTCACTTGGTTGTAACCAGTCATCAAAAACTTTATATTCAATACTCTCTGGTTTAAAAATTCTGTATTCAACAGCAGTTATTGGACCTCCATACCCTAAAATTGCAACTGGTTTTTTCACCTCATCCGCTAAAGCAACTAAAAATATACTTAAAAATATAAACAAAATTATAACTTTTTTCATTTCCACCTCCTAAAAATCCATTGTGGTTAATTATACTTTATAAAATCTTCTTTAAAAAATAACTAAATTGCTTAATACCTAATAATACTCCCCTATCATCTCCTCCTAAAATAATAATTATTCTCTTGCCATCGGCAAACGGATTGTTTGTTTCTATCACTGCATAATCACCTTGTTTTGGATATGAATTTGTATAACGCTCTTTTAAATAGTCCTCTTTATTGATTATTTGTTGAATTATTGGGTCAGCAAGAGTTCCTGCAACAATAACTGATGTCTCTTTAACAACTTTTTCCAATGGTTCTGCTTTTATTTCATTTAATGTGCCTTGTGAAAGTTTATCTATCAGTGGGAACATATCTGCTGATGATATCCCTTTGCCAATAGATGGAAAATACACCAATTCTCCTTTATCAACTAATTTTACTTCTCCCCATCTTATATCATATTTTAGTTTTTTACCTGTCTTTTCTAATATATCTTCCAACAAATCCAATAATACCTTACGCGCCTCTATACCCTGTTCAGGTGTGAAATCTTTTATATCAGTCCTTTCCAAACCACCTTTAATTGGTTGTCTAACCATGTGAATAATGGCATCTTCATCTTCACTTACAATTTTAGATAATTGTTCCTGCCATTTAATAAGTTGTGTAGTTTCAACTAATTTTATCTCCTCAACTGCTTTTATAAGATGTTGTGCATAACGATATAGATTAGCATTATCTATACCATCACGAAGTCCTTCCCAAGCAGGTGAAGAAAGTGGTCCTACTGGTGTTGGGAAAATTATTAAAGCACCAAGTCGTTCTCCACCACCTCGTAAATATTCATGATTATGAAATCCAGCAAGATTATGTTGACCTATATACCAGCCCTTAGAGATAAAATATTGATAGTCCAACGATGAAGTTCCACTACCAATATATTCCCAGATTTCATCAGTCGGTCTTAAAATTCCTTCTTTTACCCACTTTTCAACAACATCCGGCTCTGAAAAACTGCCACACTGATACATACGAAAATAAGGTGATAGAACTTTTAATTCTTCTGGCTGCCCAAGAAGTGCATCCACAGTAGTAAATGGCTGCCACCCTATTTCCTGTAAAACTTTACCAACTTCTGCCATTTTGGGATATATATCTGTTGGTTGCTCATCAAGATTTTTTATGAAAATACTATTCTTAGGATAACCTCTTTCTTTCACATACCAATACAATTCTTTTAAAGCCCACTTTGTAAATCCTTGTGGAACTTCAGTAGAATAATACTCTGTCTTAAAACGAATTAGCCCTTGTTTAATTCCTTCATATATCCAACCATTATAATAACTAAAATCTAAAAATTTATTCTCTAATTCTTTCTCATCTACATTTTTATAAAGTTTTTCATAATTTAAAAATAGTTGACCACTATCTCTTGCTCTTGCATTATTTAAAATCCATCTTCTATCTGCTTGAAGAAAATCTGCATTATGCTGTCCTAAATCACAAAGATAACTTTTCAGTCCACGCAAATTCTCTTCTGGATGACCAAAACTTCCAATATACCCTTCTACCTCTAAACTTACTAATTGGTCTGGCATACTAATTTGTCTAATTTTTATATTTACAGGAATTTTGAGAGTTGAACATTTATCAGGGCTAATTATGATATCAAAAATATAGTCTCCTGGCTCTAACTTATCTGTTGAGAAAGTTAACCATAAATATTGTTTTTTATTTCCTTCAAACCTTTTATTTGAAACTAATTTGTGTAAGATAAATGGATCCTCATATCCCCATATACTTGCATCAAATTCTTCTACTTCTTCAATCCTCATTTTTGGATATATTTCAACTGGAAAACCTGTCTTGATATCTCTTAAATTCGTTGCTCCCCAAGAAACCATTCCTATATCTTCTTTCAATGGGTAGTAAACTATCCTAAATGACTCAAACTCACCTTTTACTAAATCTAAATTATATCCTTTTAATAACTTTCCTGCTTCTTCCCCTATTTCACTATATACCATATAACCACGTTTTTTATCTTCTTCACTTGGTTGAGATATTTCTTTTTCTTCTTCTTTTTTCCAACCAGAAATGTCCTGGTATTCTGATATTGATAAATATTGTATTTTACGCTCATAAGGACCATCAACAAAATGACCTGCTCTTAATGAGAGTATATCTTCAAACTGCCATTTTGTTTTACCAGTTGTAATTACTTCCCCCTTTAATACATAAAAACCTTTTTCAGGACATCCAGTTGTTATATATTTGGTTTGCGGTTTATCTACTACAACATTTTTAAATGATATTTCTGGGATATTTTTTACTATATTCCCATTAAAATCTTCAAGATGTAAAATTATTTTTACATTTGAAAGAGATTTCCATATAGATGATATTTTTATTTCTAACATAAGTTCTTTTTCTGTTTGACTAATATCTCTTATATCAAGAAGATAATCGGGTTTTGCATCTATGAGTGTCTCAAAACCATGTGTTAGAATTATCAATAATTTGTATGTCACTTTCTTGCCTGCTGGAACTGATTTGTAAAACCACTCATAAGTAGGACGAGGAATTCCCCCTTTCCACATGTACCATCCTGTATATCCATCATCTAAATGAACAAAAGTCAGTCCTGTAAGTTTTTTCTTATTTAAAAAAGCATGCCAAGGTGCTCCTACTTGTTTCTTTATCTTTTGAGAAAATTCTGGCATTTGTCCCGGGCTTTTTGTTGGACTAAATCTGCGAACTCCTTTTATTGTCGGTACACAGTATATATCTTCATCTGAAACTACTTCTCCTCCCGGTAAAATCCCATTCCTTACAGCAGTATCGTTATAAGTCATCTTTTTCTGACTCTCATTTATATATGTATAACTTACCCCTATTATTGGCACTTTATCATAAAACGTTAATTCTTTTATTACACTCTGTTGCTTTTCTTCATCTTTATAACTTAAACTTATTTTTATCTCATTTTTATTTGAACTTAATATTTTAAAAACATATGGTTTATTTTCACGACCTCCTTTATCATCAAGAAGTCCTCCCCATAATGAGCAGTTATTAGAAATTACTGAATGTAAAAGTTCTGTATTTGTTTCTTTATCTATCAAAGAAAGAATCCTGCCACCTGCATCTGGAACTATTGTAACTTTATAGTATGGTGTTTCTATTACTTTGCTTTTTTGTCCAGTTGGTTGAAATATATCTTCCTTTAAAATTATTCCTCCTTTTGCAGTAAACAAGAAACTTATAAAACTTAATACTAAAAATAATTTAAAATTCCTTTTCCTCATTTTTTTTCTCCTTTTATTGGTCAATCCAACCAGGGACGCCAAAATGCATTCCAATAGGACTTATATCTATCTGCCCATTTAGGTATATCTTCTACCCTTTTTGGTGCTACATGTCCATCTAAAAAAAGTATATTTGCATAACCCATATGATGAAAACCCATCTCATCAGGATAAGCATCAGGAGTTATTCTATATGTGCCAGAACTATTTTTTGTAACATCGGAAATTAAAAATCCTGTTGTAGAATGTTTCATCCTATCCAATTTCCAAAAGAAACCTGGTAAATATGAATTCATTGCATAAGTCATCCAACCCGTTCCACCTCCAGTCCATTTTGTATGAGAAGGACAAATCCATACCCTTTTTATATCATATCTCTTCAATGGTATATATGGATCAATATATTTATCCCAAGAAGAATATGGACTTCCAAAAGGCCTGTATGCAGGACACCACCCATCATAATCCTGGGCATACATAAAAAACCCTAATCCTATTTGTTTTAAGTTATTCATACAGCTTGCTTGTCTTGCCTTTTCTCTTGCATTACTTAATGCAGGTAATAACATAGCGGCAAGAATCGCTATTATCGCTATTACCACAAGCAACTCT
>DAOOVW010000030.1 GCA_035370465.1 bacterium
TTATTTGATAAAAAAATTTGAACTTTAACTTTGCTTTTAATATAGTATAAAACTGGATAAATATTCTTATCAGAAAGACAGGGTTGAGTAAATACTTACATATATTAAAGTCAGCACACTCTATATTTACGGCAAAATATATTAATTAAATATGAGAGGGATTGAAGGAAGCAGTTATAAATTTGCCATCTATTAGTTCTTTTATTTTTTTTGGTATTTTATCATCAATTTTAATAAGAAATTTCCATATATGTTTTTTCCCAATAACAGGAGGAAATGATTCTCCTGAATAAATAATTTTTAAATTATCCTCTTTTATTATCTCTTCAACCATTTTTTTCCTTTTTTCCAAAGGTGTTTTTTTACTTCCTTTAATTTCTATTTTTAATAATTTTGAAAATGGTGGATATCCAATTTGTTTTCTTATTTTTATTTCTTTTTCAAAAAAAATATCTTCATTTCTTTCTTTTATTGCCTTGAAAATTTCAAGTTCAGGGCTCCCTGTTTGTATTATAAGAAAACAGGTATTTTGAGTCACTGAAAGAAATTTATGGACAAGAATAAAAAATTTTTCTTCTGCTGAAAAATCATTTAAATTTAGGTATAAATCAGCATTTGAAAAAATAATAAGTCCAAAATCAAACTTTTTTATAACTTTCTCAATAATCCCTGTCCCAATTAGAATATCAAATTCATCATCAATTATTTTTGACTCCCCTGTGAACTTCTCTATTTTTAAATTTTTATATGTTTGTTTTAAAACATTTGCCATTTTTTCAATTCCATATGATTTAAATGTTATTTTTTTACTACCACATTCAGGGCATTTTTTTTCAAATTCAAAATATGTTTTGCAATATTTACAAAAAAGGGTCTTACCATCATCAGATAAAGTCAATAATGTGGAGCAATTTTTACATGTAAATTTATAATTACATTTTTCACATATTAGAATTTTACTTCCGCCCTTTCTGTTATGAACAATTGCTACTTTTTTCTTTTTTATTATTGTCTCTTCCATAAGAGATACTGCCTCTTTTGTAAGAAAAGTTAAGTTTTTATCCATTAGTCCTTTTCTTAACTTCAAAATATATATTTGAGATGGGTTTTCTTCTTTTCCAAGCACAACTGAACCATATCTGCCATTTTTTATATCTAAATAATTTTCAACAGAAAGACAATTTTCACCAATATATAAAGAAGTGCCTATTTTTTCATTTTCAAATTCAGCAATTTTTAATGTTTCATATTTAGGTGTTTGTCTTTCTAAATATGCCTGATTTGTTGCATCTTCAATTATTATTGAAGAAGGGTCAGAAATTGGAAGAAATATACAAATTCTTGTCCCAATTATAATATTTCTTTCACCATTTGCTATTTCTACCCATTTTTCTCCTTTCTCTTTTCTTTTCATTTCTCCATAATATAAAATACAATTTTTAAATTCAGTATTTAAAAAAGAAAAATATTCTTTTGCTATTTCAACTTCTGGTAAAAGAAATAAAACAGAGCCATCTTTTATGTTTTCTTTTATTAAATTTAAGTAATAATTCTTTTTCTCATCTTCCTTTTTAAAAATAATAATTTTTCTTTTGCCTTTTTCTTTTTTTCCCTTTTTCTCTTTTATATCAAAAGAGGTATGTCTGATGGGTAGTGTCCCTATTATTGAGAATATTGCCTGACCAAGTGAAGAAATAAATGTCTCTGAAATAAAATTTGCTAATTGATAGAGATAAGAATTTATTATAGGACATTTATCATATACTTTTATTACTTTTTTAAGTTCTTGTTTTTCCCCTTTTTTAACACTTACAACAAAACCAACTTTTTTCGTTTTTCCAAAGGGAACAAGAACTCTAACAAAAGGAGCAATTTCTTTATCAATTAGATATTCAAATTTTTTATCAACAGGAATGTCAAAGACAACTTCAATTATATTCATTTATTTTTTCTTTTAGATGTTTTATATATGACGGGTCTGTTCCACAACAACCACCTATAAATTCCACAGGAAAATTTTTACACATAAAAAGGCAATTTTCTACAAATTCTTCTTTATTTTCAGGATATATAACTTCCCCATGTAGAAGTTTAGGAATTCCAGCATTTGGTTTTACCCATAATGATTTTTCTGTTAAAGAATATATTTTTTTAACAATTTCTTTCATTTGCTCTGAACCAACTCCGCAATTTATACCAATTATTTTTACTTCTATATTTCTTGTCCAGCTGATATAATCCTCTATTGTGTTTCCCATAACTGTTCTATATTCTTTCCCAATCTGAAAGGAGAGACAGGGAATAATTGTAATTTGGAAATTTTTCTTTAAAATAGAATAGGCAATTTCAAGTTCAGAAAGGTCTGTAAATGTTTCCAGAACAATTATATCAACTTTCCCTATAAAAAATTTTGCCTGAGATAAAAAAATCTCTTCACACTCTTCTTGTTTTATATTCCCATAAGGGTAAAGTAATTCACCAGTTGGTCCTATATCTCCCGCAACTAAAATATTTTTTTTATTCTTAACTTTTGTGGCAATTTCAATACTCTTTTCATTTATTATTTGATGTTTATCTTCTAATTTTTTTTTACTTAAACGGGCTTTATTTGCCCCAAAAGTATTTGTCAAAATTATTTCTGCACCACTTTCTACATATTCAGTATGTATTTCTTCTACAAGGTCATCTCTTTCAATACAGGCAAGTTCAGGCGTTAGACCCTTATAGCCCTTTTTTGTAAGATATGTCCCTATCGCTCCATCAATTAAAGTAATTTTCTTATTTCCCATTTATAATTATTATTCCATATAACTTGCACATTGTTTTTCATTTTCCCATACAATTACTTTTTCTAATTTTATAGGTAAATTCTTTAATAGTTCCTTCAATTTAGTAAAAATATAGTAAGAAATATTTTCAGAAGTTGGGTTCGTTTTATTAAAAAAGGGAATAGTATTCAGGTTTTTGTGGTCTAATTGTTTTAAAATAAAATCTAATTTTTTTTTCAAGATACCAAAATCAATAAGAAGTCCTGTATTATCAAGAGTTGTCCCACTTACAATAATTTCAACTTTCCAATTATGTCCATGTAAGTGTTCACATTTACCTTTATAATTTTTTAATCTATGAGCAGATGAAAATCCCCCTATTACTTTTATTTTATACATTGGGAACATTATGGAGAGTATATTCTCCACTTTCCGGGAAAATTTTCCTAATGACTTTTTCAGTATAAGGACTTATATCACTAAAAAAAAGTTTTATTTTTCCTGTTTGCTTGTTATCTTTTAGGTTATTACTTTCTAAATATTTTTTAACATTTAATGCAACCTCATATGATGGGTCAACAATATTTACATTTCTCCCAATTGTCTCTTGAATAACCTTTTTCAAGTAAGGATAATGAGTACAGCCCAATATTAAAGTATCAATATTCTTTTTTTTTAACCTTTTTAGATAATATTCTGCTATAAAATATGTACAGGGAGCAGTAAATAACCCTTCTTCTACAAGGGGAACAAATAAAGGGCAGGACATTGAGAAAACGGATATATTTTTATTATGTTTTTTGAGAAGTTTTTCATATTTTCTACTTAATATAGTTGCAGAAGTTCCTATTATACCTACTCTTTTTTTCCCTGTTATTTCAATTGTTTTTTTAATTGCTGAGGAAACAACATCAATTATATTAAGAGAGGAAAATTTTCTTTTTAATAATTGTCCAGCAAGAGATGAAGCAGTATGACAGGCAATAATAATAACCTTTGGGTTAAATTTTAATAAAAAATTTACATCATCTAAGGCAAATTTTTCTATAAGTTTTTTTGATTTTGTTCCATAAGGAACTCTTGCAGTATCTCCAAAATAAATAATGTCCTCATATTTCAAAATATTTTTGACTTTTTTAACAACACTTAATCCTCCTATTCCTGAATCAAATATTCCTATTGGATTTTTTTTCATTATTCAATTATCTTTCTTGATTTAAGATATTCAATTATTGCATTACCAAGTGACTCTGCAATTGCCTGTCTTACCTCTGCATCTTTCAAATTTAATTCAATATTTGGATTACATATAAAACCAATTTCTACAAGAACTGAAACCATCGGAGTGTATTTTAAAACATAGTAATTTCCTTCTTTCGCTCCTCTATCAGGAGTTAAAAGACGTTCTGCAAGTTTTTCCTGGACAAACTCTGCAAGAATTTTACTTTCTTCAATTGTGTTTGTGGTATTTAATTCCAGTAAAATATCTGTCAACATTCCTTCGTTTGTTGCCTCATCCCGTAAAATCCCTTCGTCATTAACTATTTTTGGTAAATTTTCAACTCTTTGTTTTGTTCTTGGATAATATGTCTCAAAACCATTTGCATCAAACCTGTTATATTTTGCTGAGTTTGTATGGACACAAAAAAACATATCTGCATTTAAAGTATTTGCCATTTGTACTCTCTCCTCTAATGTTAAAAAAACATCTTCATCTCTTGTTTGATAGACCTTTACATTAGAAGATTTACCAAAGTATTTGCGGAGATAATCTACCAGCCGTGATGAAACATCTAAATTGACATCTTTTTCTCTGAGACCAAAATTCCCTATTGCACCAGTATCTTTTCCCCCATGTCCAGGGTCAATTAAAATAACATATGTATTCCCTTTTTGGCTTTTTTCTTCCACTTGAATTTTCCTTTGTGGAATTGGATTTTCTTCCTTTGTTTCTGGGACTTGAGAAAAAATAGATGAAAAATTATCCAATGGGACAAGAACCTCTCCTTCAATTTCTTTTATAGGATATTTTAGATTTATTGTCTTATTTCCAAATATTACTTTATCTTCCCCAACCCTGAATTTTATTTCTTCACCCTTATAAATTATAAAAACCCTATCTTCTATTTTTCCCCAGGATTGTGGCTGTATAACATCTATCAGAGAATTTAAAGAAATATATGACTGGTCTTTTATAATATATGTTGGTAGTTTTCTTTCTTTAATAGCATCATTTAAATTTAAAGAAAATAAGTTACAGGTCAATAAAACAAAAAATATTGAAATAATTTTTATCTTTTTCATTTTTATTTATTATTTTAATTTTTTTCCTTTTATAAGTCAATTAAATGTATAAGTTGGGAAATGGTATTTATGCAAATTAACAATTTGTTTTTAAAAATTTTTCAGGGATGCCAAAAACATATGGCTTACCAGAAAATGGGTTTTTGTGAACAATAACTTTTGTTTCATACGCCTCTTCAATTGTTTTGTAGTCAATTACTTCTTCTACTTTCCCTTCTTTTAAAATTTTTCCGTCTTTGAAAAGGAAAATACATTTACTATATTCAGAAGATATATTAAGGTTATGAAGGATTGTAATAATTGTTATTCCTTTTTCATTATATTTTTCAAGAATATCCATTATTTTGAATTCATGCCCAATATCAAGATGAGAAATTGGTTCATCAAGAATAATAACTTCCGTCTTTTGAGCAAAAAGTTGAGCAAGAAATACAAATTGTCTTTCTCCTTCTGAAAGTTCAAAGAGTTTTTTGTTGCTTAATTTTTTTATACCCAATTTTTCAAGAACTTCTTCAACTATTTCATAGTCAGCCACTCTTATTTTCTCAAATTTTGAAAGATGTGGGTATCTACCCATTAAAACAAACTCAAAAACAGTATAAGGAAAATAAACATTGATAGAAGATGGCAAAAAAGAAACATCTTTTGAAAGTTGAGGAAGAGATATTTTTTTTAATTCAGTTCCTTTAAAAAAAACATTACCTTTATAATTTTGAAGTATTTTTGTTAAAATTTTGACAAATGTGGATTTCCCCGAACCATTGGGTCCAATTATACCAACAAAATCTCCCTTTTTTATAGAAACATTTATCCCTTTAATCACCCTGTTTTTCCCATAAGAGAATTCTAAATTCTCCATTTTATAAATTTCCTCTACCATATTTTTTCACCCTTAAAAAGTAAAAAAAGAAAAAACAACCCTCCCCAAAAACCAGTTATTACCCCAACAGGTATTTCAAGTGGTATTATAATAACTCTTGATAATGTATCTGAAAGTATAAGGAAAGTTCCACCTACAAAAATTGATAAAGGAAGAAGATGCTTATGAAGATTGCCAAAAATAATTCTTACAATATGAGGAATTATAAGTCCAACAAACCCAATTATTCCAGATAAACTAACACATAAAGCAGTAATTAAAGAAGCAATGAACAATATCTTCCTTTTCTCTTTTTCAACTTCAACTCCTAAGGTTATACTTTTTTCTTCTCCTATACTTAAAATATCCAATGTTTTATAAAAAACAATAGAGAAAAAAGAAAGAACTAAAATTATAGGAGAAAGAAATTTTATAAGAGGAAAAGGTGTTGACGAAAGGTCTCCTAGAAGATAAACAAATGTTTGTTGAAACTTTTCATTTTTGAAAACAGATAAGAGAAATAAAACAAGAGAAGAAAAAATAAAATTTAAAACAACCCCAAGTAAAATTAAAGATGGATTTGAGAATTTTTTAAAATTACTTGCAAAAAGAACAATTGAAATACTCAAAATACCTCCAATAAATGCACAAAAAGGTATAATCAAAAAGTTATCAAAAATTACTCCTATACAAATACCCAAACATGCGCCACCTGATATTCCTAATGTATAACTTTCTGCCAAAGGGTTTTCTAAAATTGCCTGAAATATAACACCTGAAATAGAAAGCCCTGCACCAACAACAAAAGATGTAATAACTCTCGGCAATCTTATTTTAAAAAGAATTGTTCTGTCAAGTTCTGAAAGAATAGATGGATTGAAAATTGAACTTATTGAAAATGATTCACTGCCAATTAAGACAGAAAAAACAAATGAAAGAATAAACAACAAAAAAACAAACAGAAATTTTATTTTAGTTTTCATTATGGGCTCATTGTAAAATTTTAGTGAATACCATTGGCAAGGCACATAGGTATAAGTTTTTAAAAGTGTAAAATGTAAAACGCAAAGTGTAAAACGACAATGTAAAATTGAAAATGAAATACAAAAAAAGAACGTTTTTAATTTTAAACTTTAAATTGTAATTTTAAACTTTACACTTTTAATTTTAAATTTATACATCTCTAAATCCTCCACAAGACAGACGGCCGCTGAAAAACACACTTTGTGCCTTTTAACTACCTTGCTGAGCATTTATAAATTTATTTATTTTAATACAAACATCAACAATACTTTCAGGTGTTGGACTTGCAATTTTATATTGTTCTATTTCCAATATTTTGTTTTCTTTAACTGCCTTTACACTACTTAATTTTTTAATATATTGGTCAAAATTTTCTCCCATTTCAATATAAATTATAACATCTGGGTTTCTTTTTACTACCTCTTCTATATTTATCTGAATCCATTTTTTTTCAATAGAAGCAAATATATTTTCCCCTCCTGATAACTTAATAATTTCGTTTATAAATGTATTTTTACCTGTTGTTATAAGTGGTTTCCATCCAAGAACAAAAAATACACTTTTTCTTTTTTTACATTTTAAATTTTTAAGTTTCTTTTTTGCTTTTTTAACAATTTCTTCTCCTTTTTCCTTTTTCCCAGTTATTTCTGAAAGTTGTATAAAATTTTTAAAAATGTCATTTATAGAAAAAAGTTCAGAAAGTACTAATGTTTTGATACCCAATTGATTTAATTTTAAAACACTTTCTTGCCTATTTCCTTCTTTTGAAGCAATAACTATATCTGGTTTTAAAAAAACAATTTTCTCAATATTGGGTTGTAACATACTTCCAATAATTTCTTTTCCCTTTTTATATTCTTCTTCGTCCTCTAAAGTCAATCCAATAATATTGTTCCCTTCTCCTAAAAGAATAAGATTTTCAGTTACATAAGGGCATAAAGAAACTATTCTTAAATTTTCTGTTATAGCAAAAAAAGAAAAAAGAAACAAAATTAAAATTATTTTTTTCATTCTAAATCATAAAGTTCTGATTTTAGGTAAGCAATTGAAGAATCATAAGAACTTATATTATATTTATCTTTTATTGCTTCTACATGTCCATCAACAAAGGCAACATTTGCAAATCCATTATGTCTGAAATGGACTGTTGGACCAAAATCATAAGGGTCTTCCTTTATCCTTAAATAATTATTTCCTATAATTTCATTTGTATAAGTTGACCATATTCCACTATCAGCAAGAAGTATTGTCTCTGATGGATTTTTAATTCTGCTTAACTTTGTTGGTGGGTCTGACTGTCCTGTCCAGATAGAATATCCTCCACCTATGTATGTTGAATTATAAGCAAAACCAGTAAATGGTCTATCGTATGATTTTATTATTTTTTTTGCAGTTGGACATTCAAATATTCCTTTAGTTAGGTAACTTCCAATAATCCCTTTTTCATAAGTTGCCCACCAAGTATCTGTTTTAAAATCCCAAGCAATTTCACTTGTGTATGTAATATAATAACTTGGTGGAAAATATTCATCATTATCTTGAACATACATTAAGAACGCAAGAGTAAGTTGTTTTAAATTACTCAGGCATACAGATTGTCTTGACTTTTCTCTTGCTTTTGAAAGTGCAGGAAGAAGCATTGATGATAGTATCGCGATTATCGCTATTACTACAAGCAACTCAATAAGAGTGAACCCGTAAGAAAATTTTTTGTGTCCCATAAAATCCTTCTCTTTTTTGTAGGCAGGAAATAAAAAACCCGCCAATTGTGGCGGGTTGCACCCTTATTCTTCACCCTTTTTATTCTGTCTGCCGCAGAATAAAAATTACCACTTTCAGGGCAGGTCTTCTGACTTGAACTTTTACCTACTCTCTCGTCTTCCCATCCGCCAAAGGCAGACAGTGACTTATGAGATTTCGTCAGTTCTTACAGCGCCGGGAGCGTGTGAGATTTTCACCCACTTCCCTATTAAGCACACTTTGTGCACCCTGAATTTTTTATGTAATTTTAAAACCAGTTATTATCTTTATAATATTGATATTCTTCTATCCAGTCATCTTTCCTATTTTCAATTATTTTTCTAAAATATTCTTTATGACTATTGATTTTTTGTATTTGCTCAGGAAACTCCTTTTTTTCTTTTATTGCATCCACAATGGCCTTTCCTAATTCATTTGCATGTTTTTTTACTTCTTCTGTTATTGGAATTTTTGTAAAAACACCACCAACATACTGTGCCCCACAGGAAATTGAATATTCTTTTATGTAATCACCTATCATATCCTGAGGTCCACCACCAGATGTAGCAACAACTGCTGTATATTTGCCCATAAGCCGATGACAATGGAGAAAATGACTTGACCTATCAAGAAATGTTTTTAAATATCCTGTTATATGATTTAGATATACGGGACTGCCAAAAATAATACCATCATTTTCCAGAATTTTATTAAGTAAAAAAGAAGCATCATCTTTTATAGGACATGCCATTATTTTCTTATGACAATTTTCACAAGCCCTGCAAAATTCAATTCTAAAATTACATAAATCAATATATTCCGTTTCTGCACCTTTTTGTTCTGCACCTGATAAAATATCTTTAAGCAAAATAGATGTATTACTTATTTCTCTACGAGGTGATGCAGAAATACCTAAAATCTTTATTTTTTCATTATTCATATTCTCTATATTACCACCTCATTTTTCATTATCAAGATATAAATCCCGATACCAGATGTTTCTAAACCTCACAGGATTACTATGGTCCTGAAGCATTAAAGGTCCTTTGTTTGGATGTGGTTTGTAAGGCAATATTTGTTTATGTGCAGTTGGACCTAAAATTTCCCGATGATAATGGACAACAATTCCATTATGAAATAATGTAATAATAGCAGGACTTATAAGTTTCTCTCCTTTAAATCTTGGACAGAGCCACACTATATCATATGTCTGCCATTCTCCTGGCTTTCTACAGGCATTTACAAGTGGAGGAAATTGTCCATAAATTGCAGCAGCAGAACCATCGGCATATGTAGGATTGTTATAACTATCTAAAACCTGAATTTCATAAATTCCCATCATAAAAACACCACTATTTCCTCTCCCCTGCCCTTCACCTTCTATCTTTTCAGGAGATGCCCATTCTATATGTAATTGACAATCCCCAAATTCTTCTTTGGTTTTTATATTCCCCGTCTGTGGAACAACTTCCATATAACCATTTTCTACTTTCCATTCTGCCTTTCTACCATCTAAGTGAACCCATCCACAAAGACATTTTCCATCAAAAAGAATTTTTGCATCTGAAGGTGGAATACCTGCCTTTTCCTGAGTACCTGGTGTTCCTGGGGCCACCACTGGTGGATATGGTCTATTCCTATCGTGGACTTTATACTTTGAACCAGGAATTAAAGGCGTATCATCATAACCAGGCCTTTCTTTTTCCATTTTTTTCTCCTCCCCCTTTTTTTATTTTATTTTTTCATCGGATATAAAGGCAGTTCTTTTACAAACAGGACATATAATTTTCATTATATCTGTTCTTTGTATTGGTAGAATAACTTTTTCTTGTTCTTCTGTCTTTATATTCAAATTTTTTATAATGTTTGTCACAAGTACAGCGTTTGAATAAGATAGATTCCCTAACTTTTTATATATCCATATAATATGTTTCTCTGTCCCTATTATACTACCACAACTTTTACATATTACAAGAGGATATTCAACTTTATTTTCAACTTCTTCAGGTTCTTTAAAATATGAAACATCAAATTTATTTGTAAGTTTTATCCCTTTTGTCGTTATACAATTTCTTTCGCATTCTCCACAGAAAAGACATTTATCAGGATGGTGAATAAGAACTCTTTTTTCTTCACCAATATCATCAATTACTTCAATTGCTTTTGAAGGACATACATTTGCACATGCACCACAACCAACACACTCATCTAAATTAAATTCAGGTCTACCTCTAAATCTTTTCGGTGGAATATGTGGCTCATAAGGAAATTTTGTTGTGTATGGCGGTGTAAATAAACTTATTATTCCTTCTTTCAATTCTCTTAATTTTGGTTTTTTCATTTTTCCCACCTATTTAAGTTTTGTTTTTATCATTTGTTGGAAAAGAAATTTCAAATACCTTAAATACCTTTTTTAACCAGGGAACTATTTTTTTTAAGAAAATATTATAAATATCAAGGTATCCTTTATCTTCCCAATTGTAAATTGTTTTTAAAACAGGTAATTCTCTTAAAGTCAAATAAAATTGAGACCCATCAAAAGATGCAATTTCTCTTTCAAGTTTTTCTCCACCTGTAAATATTTCTTTTTTACTCATTTTCCCAATTATTTTTTTATAAAAAATGAAAATTACAAAAAATACCAGGACTAAAAGGATACCGTAGAAATTCACAATATTGATAAGAGATATATTTACTTCTGGGGCAAAAACAATTTTTGAAAAAACATTATTCATAAAGAAATCAGGAAAAACCCCTAAAATGAAACAAAGAACAGATAAAACTCCCATTGGGATAGAAAAGAAAGGTGAAATTCTACTTTCTTTCTGTATATTTTCTCTTTTTCTTACTCCCAGGAATGTATCATTTAAAACTTTTAAACAGGCAGCCAGAGTTAAACAACTTCCCAATATTGCAATTAAAAACGCAACCGTTGTAAGAACTGTTCCTTTTTCAAGTAATGCTTGATAAATAATCCATTTTGAAATAAATCCATTAAAAGGAGGTATCCCTGAAATTGAAAGAGAAGCAATAAAAAATGCAAAAAATGTAAATGGCATTTTTTCTCCAAGTCCACCATAATCAGATAAATTTCGAGAACCAACTTTTTTTATTATTACCCCTGCTGCAAGAAACAATAGTCCTTTAAATAAAGCATGATTTAATGTATGATACAATGCACCTAATAGTCCTAAATTTGTTCCACATGCAATTCCAAGGAATATATAACCAATTTGTCCTATACTGCTAAATGCAAGTAATCTTTTTATATCATTTTGAATTATTGCAAGTAAACAACCAGTAAGTACTGTTAAACAACCAATTATTATCATAATTGTTTGCCATCCAATAGACCATGAAGGAGAGAAAATTTCAAAATAAAATAGTATTAAGGCATAAATTCC
Source organism: bacterium (assembly GCA_035370465.1). Classification (NCBI taxonomy): domain Bacteria; species bacterium. The sequence goes on from DAOOVW010000030.1 coordinate 12,099, forward strand.
TATTTTTATCATAATTCCTGAAAGTAAAGCAGATATTGGAGTTGGAGCAGCAGGATGAGCATCGGCAAGCCAACTATGTAAAGGGAAAAGACCTGCTTTTATTCCAGCACCAATTATAATTGAAAAGAAAAGGAGATGTTTCCAGAAAATACTTTGTCCAGCAATTCCTGATAAATAACCAAGTATTCCAAAAAGGAGAAATATACTTCCTGCTCCTGTCATAATAAGATATTTTATAGAGGCACTTTTTGCTTCTTTTGTATTCTCATAAAGAATAAGAAAAAAACTTGAAAAAGTCATAAATTCCCAGAAAGAATAAAATAAAATTAAATTTGGCGACAGAGTAGTTCCTAACATTGAACCAATAAAGAAAAATAAAAGACAATCATAAACAAAAGTTGATTGCCAATTATATTTCTGACTATAAATTATTACTAATAGACCAAGAAAAGAAATAAGAATAGCAAAAAAACTGCTTATTCCTCCAAGTAATAAAAACCATGTGCAATTACAAACTATATATATTGTAGATAACAAAACAACCAATCCACCTAAAATAGAAATCCAGCATCTCTTTTTTCTACTTAACTTATAAAATAAAATATGAATAAGTGAAATTATAAAACATATTGCAGTTGGCAATAAAATTAAAGTTTCTTTATTCAAATAATTCCTCCCCTGTTAATAAAGTTAAAATAATACCGCCTAATAATGACAAAATACATAAGAAAAGCACACAAAACATCATGAACTTATATTTTCTTTCATTGTTTTCTGTAATTATGTCTGTCTGTTCAGTTGTTCTTATAAAAATATATTTAAATAACCTTAAAATATAAAAAAGAGTAAGTGCCAGAGTTATAATTGAAAAGAAAGCAAAATAAATATTTCCTGACTTTAACATTCCATAAATGATATTCAATTTACCAGATGAACCAAGAAAAGGTGGAATACCAATTATTGAAAGTGATGAAAACAAAAAGGCAGTAAATGTGACCGGCATTTTTTTTGCACTTACAGAAATTTTTGTAATATCATTTGTTTTAAATACCTTTTCTAAAATTCCTGCACACATAAACAAACACCCTTTACCAAGAACATTTGCTACATAAAAAACCATAATACCTTTAAATGCAATTTCATTAAAAGAAAGAAGTCCACAAATCATAAATCCAATCTGGCTTATAGTTGAATATGTAAGAATTTTTTTTATATCTATTTCTATAAAAGATAATACTCCACAAAGTACACTGCTGAATAAAGCAATATATCCAATCCATGAAACACTGGACGTTATAAAAAGTGTCTTTATAAATAATTTTGCAATCCCATAAAGAGATATGTTAACCAATATAGTGTTAAAGAAAGATACCACAGGAGTTGGTGCAATTGTTGTTGAAGGGATGTAGTAATGAAATGGAAAAGTTGCTGATTTTATCATTATTCCAATAAAAAAGAGGTAAAAAACATAAGGAGGAATACAACTCCCTTTCATTTCTAGTAAACTTAATGAGTTTGTATTTATATAAATTAAAATAAAAGAGAATAATATTATTATTGCTGAACAAACTTTTGTAACTAGATATATATTGTTTTTGCTGGAATTTTCATTTTCTCCTTTATAAAATGCAATTAATTTATAAAAACAAAATTCTGCTAATTCCCAGAATATAAAAAGTAAAAATAAATTGTCAGAAAATACCACACCTGTTAGACATCCAATTAAAATTAAACTCCAGAAAGAAAAATTATTTTTAAACTCTTCATTTTCATCTGAAAAATAATCAATAGAATAAAGAAAAATAAAAATTCCAATTATAACAGAAGTTATTGCAAAAATATAACTTAAAAAATCGCATGAAAATTTAATACCATATAAAAAATAAACAGTTGTCCCAGTTTTGGAAATTAGTAAAAGAGAAATAAATTGTAATAAAGTAAAGAAAGTAGCAACAATTATTGGTTTTCTCTTTAAAAATGTTTTTATACAAAAAGCGCCTAAAAATGGTAATACCAATGCCAGAATTATATTATTCATTTTCTCTTAATTTTTTTGTTTTTTCTATTGATAACTTAACAAGGTCTTGAAAATCATAAAGTTTTTTATTCCTTTTTTCAATATCATAAACAGCAACCCTTTCTGTGCAACAATAACAGGGGTCAACTCCTGCAAGAATTATACAAACATCTGAAATTGTCTGGTTAATACAACTTGTTTTAAATGTTGGAATATTTGTATAACTCGGTGCTCTTATTTTATGTCTTACAGGGCTATTACTTCCATCACTTCTTATATAATGAAAACACTCTCCTCTTGGTGCTTCATGATGTCCTATTCCTTCTCCTTCTGGTATTTCTCTTACTTCCTTACATATTTCCCCTTTTTTCCCTTTTATTGCTTCTAACGATTGTTCAATTATTTTTATACTTTCAAAACATTCACCTAACCGAACGACTGCTTTATCAAAAACATCTCCATTTTCACATGTTATAACTTTCCATTCAACTAAATTATAACCAGCATAGGGGTCATCTTTTCTTACATCTATATCAATTCCAGACGCTCTTGCAATAGGTCCTACTGCTCCATAGTTTTTTATATCCTCTTTTGTTAAAACTCCCACTCCTTTAAGTCGTGCTGCTAAAACTGGGTCATCTAAAACTGCCTTTGTTAACATTCCAACTTTCTTTTTTGTCTTATCAAGTGTTTTTTTCAATAAAGGTATATCCTCATCTTCAATATCTCTTCTTACCCCCCCTATTTTAAGCATTGCATAATGATTTCTATTACCTGTTATTGTTTCAAACATATCAAGGATTGGTTCTCTATATTTCCACGCCCACATAAAAACAGTATTATAACCAAGAAAATGTCCCGCAAGTCCAAGCCATAAAAGATGACTGTGAAGTCGTTCTAGTTCTCCAATTATATTTCTTATATATTTTGCCCTTTCAGGAATATCTATTTCCAGTAAATTTTCAACTGCATTACAAAAAGCAATTGGATGGGATGTTGAACAAATACCACATATTCTTTCAACAAGAAAAGTTACCTGGTCCCAATGTTTACTTTCAGAAAGTTTTTCAATTGCTCTGTGATTATAACCAGCAACCCATTCAACATCAACAACTTTTTCACCTTCACAATATAAATTAAAATATTCTGGTTCCTCTAAAAGAGGATGATACGGACCAATTGGAACAACAACTTTTTTTCTATTATTTTTTTCCATCTGTTTTTACCTCTTTCCTTAAGGGATAATTACCTTCTTCCCAATCATCTCTTAAAAGAAAATGTTTTAAGTCAGGGTGTCCAATAAAATTTATTCCAAGAAGTTCCCATATTTCTCTTTCAATATAAGAAATACCAGGAATTAAACAAGTTAAACTTTCAATCTCTGGCCTTTTTTTATCATCAATAAATGTTTTTAAAGAAACAATAACACCACCTTTTTTATCAAAAGAAAAATGATATAAAAGTTCAAAGTTATCAAAATTATCAATACCAGTTACAATAATATACCTACCTTCCATATATTTAAACATAATTTCTGTTGCTTTTTTAATATCTTTTTTATCAATTGTTATATATATTCTTTTTTCATTAACTACCTTTATTTCCTTGATTAAATTGCCTAACTTTTCTTTTAATATATCTTTCATTTTAATTTCTCCAGAAATTTAACTATTGCTGATATCATTGCCTCTGGCTTTGGTGGACACCCTGGTATATAAATATCAACAGGAATAACATTATTATAAGGACCTGCCATTTGATAGCCATCTCTGAAAACTCCACCTGAACAAGCACATGCACCAATTGCCACTACAACACATGGCTTTGCTGCCTGTTCATAAATTCCTTTTACTCTTTCAAAACATTTTTTATTTATAATCCCTGTGCATAAAAGAACATCTGCATGTCTTGGAGAACCAACCAATACCATACCAAATCTTTCAATATCAAACCTTGGAGTAAGAAGGTCAAGAATTTCAATATCACAGTTATTACATGACCCTCCACTTACATGATATACCCACAAACTTTTCTTCAATGCTTTTAATTTTATGTTCATATTACCATCCTAAAAAAGATAAAATTATTCCAATAATTCCCAAAAAAGTGAGATGTCCCCAAAAAAATCTCATTGCCTGGTCTATTCTTAATCTTGGATTTGTATTTTTTATAAGAACAATCAAAAAGACAATTAAAATATATTTTAATAGAGATATTATAATAGCAATAGGCGAAGAGTAAGAGAAACCACCAAGAAAAAGAGTCATAATAAAAACAGGTCCAACAATAAGTAAAACATATTTTGTAAGTTTAAAAAGTCCTAATAAAATTCCAGAATATTCCATAAAAACGCCCGAACTTATTTCTGTTTCTGCTTCTGCTGTATCAAAAGGAACAATTCCAATTTTACCTGTTATAACAAAAAGAGAAATTAAAAAACCAATAAATCCAGATAATGAACCAATAAAAATATGGGTCTGTTGTTGAACATTTAAAATTGTTAAAAGTGAAGTAGTTCCACCTGCTTTGATAGCAGAAATTATAATTGCACATATAAATGGTAACTCATAGCCCAAAAGAAGTTTTAATTCTCTGCTTAAACCAACTGCTGATAAAACATTTCCAGATGCACTTGCTCCTAAAATTATTGCAAGAGATGGAATTGTTAAAAAATAAACAAAAAGAATAATGTCCCCCGGCAATGTAAAAATCCCTTTCTGAACAAGAATAGCCATAACTCCACAAATAATTACTGATATAAAAGATATAATTGGAGATAAAATAAAAATAGGAGTATTTGCTCCTTCTGGAATAATTACTTCTTTTCCCATTAATTTAACAAAATCAGCAAAATTCTGATACCATGGGGGACCTACTCTAAACTGGATTCTTGCAGTAAGTTTTCTTTCAATCCAATTTGCAATGCATCCACCAATTGAAAGAAAAATACCCCCTAAAATAAAATACCATAAATAATAAGTAAATGTCATTTTTCTATTCCCTGTAATGAAAGATAATTATAAACATTAACAATAAGTATTTTCCCTACTTCAAAAGTAATCTTTGTTTTCTCAATATCTTTTTCATCAACAAACTTAATTGCTCCACAATTACAACTTTCTACACAAACAGGAATTTCGTTTTCTTTTAATCTATTTATACAAAAATCACATTTTGAAGTTAAGTAACTTACAATATCAGGCACAATTGTCCCAAATGGACAGGCAATTAAACAACTTTTACAGGAAACACAAAGGATATTACTTCTTTTAACAACTCCATTTTCTCTTTTTAGTGCCTGGTTAGGACATGCATTTACACAGGGATAATCCTCGCATTTTCTACATGCAAGAAGAAACGCAATTTGTTCTTTTAAGTTAATAATTCCATTATTTTCAGGATGTAATATATAACTACATTTTAACTGACATTTACAAATAAGAAGTTTATCATAATCAATAAATAATTTTTTCATCTCACACCCATATATTTGGTTTATTCTTTATCTGGTCATAAGTAAAAACAGGACCATCTTTACATACATAAAGGTCACCAATTAAACAGTGTCTACAATGTCCAACTCCACAATACATTTTTCTTTCCATAGAAAGATAGATATTACTATCAGAAAAATTTATCTGTAATAATTTCAAAGTTGCAAATTTCATCATAATTGGTGGACCACAAACAACAGCAACAGAATTTTTAATATCCATATCAAGAGCATCAAGGGTAACAGTTACAACCCCTTCCATATATTTCCATGTTTCGTCTTTTTTATCAACAGTTATTCTAAATGATAAGGGAATTTTTTCACAAAGTTTTTGCCAATCACCAAATAATTTGTCTTTATATATATAATCAGAAGGACTTTTTGCTCCACAGCAGAAAACAATTTTTTTATAATTCTGATATGTATGAACAAGTGCTAAAAACAATGCTCTCACAGGCGCAAGTCCAACTCCTCCTCCAACAAGCAAGACCTCTTTTCCTTTAAATTTTTCTAATGGATATGGTTTCCCATAAGGTCCTCTTACCCCAACTATATCTCCTTTTTTTAATTGATGTATTTTTTCTGTCACTCTCCCTGTTTTCATTACTGTAAATTCAAGTTTTTCTGTATCAAAAGGAGAAGAAGAAGGAGTAAATGGTGCTTCTCCAACTCCTGGAATAGTTAAAGAAGCAAATTGTCCAGCAAGAAAATTAAATTGTTTCTCTGGCTTTAAAACAATTGTCTTAATTGTTGGAGATTCTTCAATTACATCAATTACTTCACATTTTATTGGTTTATAAATGTTTTCTGTCATTTAACTACCTCTTTCACCAGTTCACTTATAACTCTTCTTTTATCAATTTTCCCAATACATCCACTTATACATCTTCCACAACCAGTACACCCTAAAATATTAAAATTTGAGACCATATAGTCATATTTGCATAAAAGACGATTTGCATACCTACTATGTAAATTAGGTCTTGGAGTTGCACCAGAAGCCATTCTTGCATATCCAGGGAAAAGACAACTATCCCAGAATTTGATTTTTTCAAAGTTCTCTTTTTCACTTGTATCTTCAAGAAAAAAACATACACAACTTGGACAGTTAAAATTACAACTTCCACAGGAAACACAATTTTTTATATCATTAATTTTTTCCCATTTTTCAGTTTCATATACCCCTTTAATTTTTTCCTGAAAATTATTAAGATTAAATACCTCATTTATTTCTTTTATTCTCTTTACTGTTTTTTCTCTCAGAACATTTCTATTGTCAATTTGCTGCACGGTTGCATTAAAAAACCTATTATCTTTTCCAATAAATTCATTACCTTTTTCAGTTGCAATTTCAACAATAAAACCATCTGTTGTCATTGAAAAATTAATATCAAAATTTTTTTCAGGATATGGATTGGTCCCAACAATTTCACAAAAACAGGTATCTGATGGTTGATAACAGTCAGTACTAATTATAAGCAAATTTTCTCTTCTTCTTTTGTAATTTGGGTCCTTATATTCACCATTAGCAAAAACATTATCAAGAATTTCAAGTCCTTTTAAATCACAGGAAGCAATTCCTATTAAAATAATTTCATCAAAGTTTTCTATCTCATTAACAATTTTTTCAACAATAGGAAGTAAGAAAATTTTAAGTGGTTCAACTGTTCTGAATTTGTTATAGACAATATTTTCAACATTGTTTTCATCAATAAGATTTAAAAATAAATTCTGATTTTCTTCAATTGGAGCATAAACTTTTTTTTCTTTAATTTTTCCTTTTAAAAAATTTTCACAGTCCTGTTTTGTGATAAATAATGTTTCCACTTGTTCCTCTTTTCACAAAGTTATATAAAAAAATAAACAAACTTTTTAAATTAAAACATAATAAAATTTTTTGTCAAGCATTTTTTATTATACCAATAATTTTTAATTAAGCAACAAAACAATTCTAACTCTAAAATTCTGACATAAGGAAATTTTTTATTTAATATTCAAAAAATCTATTCCCTCTTTCATTTTTTAAAATTAAGGAAAAAGAGGTAAAATATATAA
>DAOOVW010000031.1 GCA_035370465.1 bacterium
AATATCGGCCCTTTTAAATAGACATTTTTTTATCACCCTTGTCATATACAATAAAGAATACTTATATTTGGTCTGATACTTAGACAAAAGCAAATAATAAATCATTGCAGTCCATATTTGGGTTAAAACCGCATTTTTAGTTGTCCCTAAAAATGTTTTTATTTTAAGATTTTGTTTTATCCATTTGAAAAATATCTCTATTTCCCACCTTGTTTTATAAATCTGACTTATTGTATAGGATGATAAGTGGAAGATCTACATTTACTAACCCAATATGATACCACGCATTCTGATGCATCTTTAATCCCGTCTCTATATCCCGCAAACTTTTCTTCCCTGTTATGTGTGCATATAAATTTACCAATAATTGATTCCATGTTGTAAAATGTTTGGTATATCTATTCACTTGTTCTTTCTTTACTTCCTTATCAAATTCATATCTTGGCAACATATTTAGCATCTGATTAAAATTGTGTTAATATATTTTATACCGAACATCCTTTTTAGCAGGTAATGTTTATTTCTTATTTTACCTTATTTTAGGAGGTCAGTTCTAAAAAACTTACTTAAATTTTTATTGGACAGTAATGAAAAACCATAGCCAATTTTTGCAGAATCTCATGTAACGAAAGGAGAGAAAAATGGTAAAAGTATGTATTATTGGAGCAGGTGGTGAGGCAAATTTAGTTCATTATCCTTCTCTTACAAAGATGGAGAATGTTGAAATTGTGGGTATATGCGATTTGAATCAGGAACGATTGAGACAGACATCCGAAAAATATAAAATTTCCAATATTTATACTGATTATAAAAAAATGTTAGAAGAAAAAAATCCCGATGCTGTTTATATAATTGTTCCTCCTCATTATCTATATGATATTGTTATGCCCTGCTTAGATAGAGGATTTAATATTTTTACAGAAAAACCATTGGGAATGACAGCAGAACAGGCAAGACAAATGGCAAAATTAGCAGAAAGAAAAGGTGTTTTAACAATGGTTGGTTTTAACAGAAGATTTGCGCCTTTAATTGTTGAAGGAAAGAAAAGAATAAAAGAAAGAGGAGAAGTTGTATTAGCTGAGGCAAGATTTTTTCAGAATTATTTAGATAGACCTCTTGATTATAACGGTGCGATTGATGTTTTAACATATTTTGTTATTCATTCAGTTGACCTTTTAAGATATATTGGAGGTGAAGTAAAACAGGTTAAAAGTATGGTTAAGGGGGTATTTGCGGACTATAACAACATTTTTTGTGCTTTATTTGAATTTTCTTCAGGAGCAATTGGGACTTTGTCAGCAGACTGGGCAAGTGGAAAAAGAGTTTGTTCCATAGCAATACATGGTAAAGGAATTGCTGCTTTTATTGAACATGAGAAACAAGCAATAATTTATTCTGATGGAAAAGAAGATGGAGAATGTATAGATGTAAAAGAGTTCACAGGAAAAAAAGAATTTTTTGAAATTGCGGGTTTTTTAGATGAGCATAAATATTTTATAGAATGTATGGAGAAGAAAGAATTACCAGAAACAAATTTTTCTGATGCTGTTAAAACAATGGAACTTATTGAGAGAATATACAGAAACACTATTTAGTTCTTACTTTGTTTTGAATTTATATTTTTCAAGAAAAAATAAAAAAAGAAGAAAAAAATGGATAGAATAAAAATTGGGGTGATTGGTGTTGGAGTAATGGGATATGCACACTGTTTAAGTGTGAAAGAAATTGAAGAAAGTGAATTAACATGTGTATCTGATGCTGCGGAAGGACTTGCAAGGAAAAGAGGAGAAGAATTTGGAGTTAAGTATTTTACTGATTACAAGGAATTGATAACAAGTGGTCTTTGTGATGCAGTTATTGTTGCAACACCCCATTGGTTTCATCCAGAAGTATCTATTTTTGCTTTTGAAAATGGATTGCATGTTTTAAGTGAAAAACCAATTGCAGTCACTGTTTCTGCTGCTGATAAAATGATTGAGTCGGCAGAAAAAAATAATAGAGTTTTTGCAGTTATGTTTCAAAAAAGAACGAAATATTTTGTAAGAAAAGCAAAGGAAATAGTGGATAGCGGAAAAATTGGAGAAATTATAAGGACAGTCTGTATTGACCCGTGGTATAGAACTCAGGAATATTATGATAAAGATATCTGGCGTGGTACCTGGGTTGGAGAAGGTGGCGGTGTCTTACTAACACAGGCACCTCACATGATTGATATTTTTACTCATTTAGCGGGACTACCCTGTAAAATTGAAGCAAAAACAAGAACAAAACTGCATAATATAGAAGTGGAAGATGAAGTATCTGCATTTTTAGAATATCAAAATGGTGCATGGGGATATTATTACACTTCTACATGTGAACCAATTGGTTATTATTATAACTGGGAACCAGTTGGCCCTTTTTATTTAGAGGTCTCTGGTGATAAAGGGAAAATTGTTATAAGAGGGGACCAGATTGCTTTTTACAATTATGAGGCCCCACTCTATGAAACTTCAATGGAAGAATTTACTAAAAAAATTCCAAATATATGGGAATTATCAACAACACCCCTGAAATTAGAAGAAGGACAAATTGTTCCTACTTCAAACTTTCAAACAGGGCATAAAGAAATAATAAGGAACTTTGTCAGGAGTATCCTTTATAATGAAAAACTTATTACACCAGGAAAAGAAGGACTGAAAACAATTGAATTTATGAATGCATGTCTTTTATCAGGAAAGAAAAATAAAGTTGTAAATATCCCTGTTGATAGAAAAGAATATGATGATTTAATGGAAGAACTGAAAAAAACTTCAAAGGCAAAAAATTTATAGTAATAAATAGCAATTTAAAAATGTTTAAAGAAATAATAAATGAAGTTATGTATTATGGAAAAGAATAGCAGGTTAGGATATAGGGAGGAAGGGATAATGAAAAAAATTAGAATCGGACAGATTGGTATGAGCCATGAGCATGCTTCAGCAAAAATGATGACATTGCGGCAACTCACAGATTATTATGAGGTAGTTGGTATAGTGGATGACCTGAATTATAATGCACCTAAATATCCTGGTATGGATATGGAATGTTATGCAGGTATAAGACGTATGAGTGAGGAAGAACTTTTCAATGTTAAGGGACTTCAGGCTGTTGCTGTAGAAACTGCAAATACTGAATTGGTTCCTACTGCCATACGTTGCATGAAAAGAGGATTGCATATGCATCTGGATAAGCCTGGTGGAGAAATTATGGAACCGTTTACAGAATTGATAGAGGGTTGTAAGAGAAAAAATCTTGCTATTCAACTTGGTTATATGTACAGAGTTAATCCAGCAATAAAATTCTGTTTTAAAGCAGTAAGGGAAGGATGGTTGGGAGAAATTTTTGAAATCCATGCGATTATGAATCGTTTTGATGACGAGAATTACCGTAAGTATTTATCTAATTTCAAAGGTGGTGCTATGTTTAATTTTGGATGTCATCTTATTGATTTAGTTATTAGTATAATGGGACGTCCTGAAAATGTTGTGTCTTTTCAGAAAAGTACTGCTGATGATGGACTAAATGATAATGGGCTGGCTGTTCTGGAATATTCAAGAGCAACTGCAACTGTCAATTCTGCTATTACTGAGGTAGATGGTTTTAAATATCGCCGTTTTATTGTATGTGGAACTAAAGGGACGGTTGAAATCTGTCCTCTGGAACATTCTGCTGACCTGTACCGTATTGAACCATTATATGCAAGATTAACACTCCTTGAAGATAACTCAGAATATTCGGCAGGAACTCATAAGGTTAATGTAGGAGTAATGAATGGTAGATATGAAAACCAATTAATTGAATTAGCACATATTATCAATGGAGAAATTTCCAATCCCTATACATACGAGCATGAACTTCTGGTACAATAAGTTTTACTTGCTGCTGCTGGATACACTGAATGGCAATAAAAAAATTGATTTATAGGAGAAAATATAAGATGAAAAAGATCCAAAAAAGTAAAAGGACAATTTTGAATGTTCCTTCTGTAAAAAAATGGCGTATAGGAGTGGTAGGATATTATAGTTGTTCAGGATTAGGTGGTCATGGTCTACATTTAGCGTTTTCTGGATTACCTGGAGTTGAAATTGTATCAGTAGCAGACCCCGATGAGACAGGACGTAATATGCTTCAGAAAGAAACAGGAGCAAAAAATAGTTATAGTGATTGGTCTTATCTTATTCAACATGATAAACCAGATGTAGTTTGTGTATGTTCTCGTCTACCTTCACAGCATACGGATGTTGTTGTTGCAGCAGCAGAGGCAGGTTGTCATATATATTGTGAAAAGCCATTTGCTCAAACATTAGAAGATGCAGATAAAATGATAAATGCGGCTGCTTCTAATAATGTTCTGATAGTAGTTGCACATTTGGGTAGGTATGCTCCAATGTATCAGGTTGCCAGGGAAATGATTCAAAAAGGAGATATTGGGCGACCACTTTCAGTATATTGCAGAGGAAAGGAAGATGAACGGGGAGGTGGTGAAGATATGATGGTTTTAGGAACACATTTATTTGATATGTCTTGTTTTTTCTTCGGATACCCTGAGTGGATTTTTGGTAATATAACAGTAAAAGGTCGGAAAATGACACTAAATGATGTGACTGAACCTAAAGAGCCAATAGGACCAGTTGCAGGTGATGAAATAGTATCTCTTTTTGGATTTTCCAATAGTGTGCGTGGTTATTTTGAAAGTAGAAGGGGCCTTTTTGATAAGAAAATAAGGCGTATGGGTATATCTGTTGCTGGTTCAGAAGCAATACTTGCTATGCGATTTGATGCAAAACCCAGATTATATATAAGTACTGACAGACGTCCTTTTGAAAAACCAGGAGATTTTGATGAAATTGATATTCCTTCTGTGCTTGAAATTCCAGGGACCCAGCCGTTAAGTTTATCAGTTAGCGACCCAGAAAACGATATGCCTTTTACTTACTGTAATCGTTATGCTGCGGTTGATTTACTTTGTGCAATAGTGGAAGGACGGGAACCTATATCAAGTGGAAAAGATGCAAGATGGGCATTAGAAATGATTTTTGGGGTTTATACATCCCATTTAGCAGGTAAATCTGTTGATTTCCCTTTACCGAACAGAAAGCATCCTTTAACAAGAAAATAGTTTAAAAATATATCAACAAATGATAAAAAAGGAGAAAATTTTATGAAACTAAAAGATGAAGTAGCAATAGTTACTGGTGCAGCAGGATATATTGGTAGTACAACTGCTAAAAAATTAGCATCTGAAGGTGCTAATATAGTAGTATGTGACATGAATATTGATGGTTCACAACGGGTAGTTGAAGATATTATCAGTAAAGGTGGTAAAGCAACAGCAATACAATTAGATGTAACCAATACAGATAGTATTGAAAATATGGTTAAATGTGTAATTGAGAAATATGGTCATATAGATATATTAATTAATGTGGCGGGAGGTAGTGAGAGAGGAAGAAATGCACCAGTGCATAATTTAAAAGAGGAAGTAATTAGAGAAACCATTGCTGTAAATCTATTAGGAGTTATTTTTTGTTCTCGTGCTGTAGTTGGTTATATGATAGAAAGAAAAAAGGGAAAAATTGTAAGCGTAGCATCTGTTCTTGGTTTAAGAGGAAAGAGGAACTTTTCATCATATTCTGCTGCCAAGGCAGGTGTTATTGTTTTCTCAAAAACTCTGGCTATGGAAGTAGGTCCTTACAATATCAATGTTAACTGTGTTTCCCCGGGAAATATACCTCGTCCGGGAGAACCAAATGCTCATATTCCTACAAAAAATTATTTTGGTCGTATTCCAACAGCGGATTGTGTTGCGAACCTTATTTATTTTTTAGTATCTGACGAGGCCGATTTTATTACTGGGCAGAACTATATCGTGGATGGGGGAGAAACTTTGGGGTTGAAAGGTGCTTAAATTTTACCTGAGGAACATATTTTTTCGAAATAATTTCTAATTCTAAATAATAAATATTTTTGAGAGTACACAGAGTGGGGATCAAAATGCGTGCAATCTTAGTTGATAAGAATAAAGAGCTTGTTTGCAAAGATATTCCGGAACCAGAAGTTAAAGATAATGAAGTTTTAATTGAAGTTCATGCTATTGGTATAAACAGAGCTGACTTAATGCAAAGGGATGGAGAATATCCTTCTCCAGCAGGATGGCCAGATATAATGGGTCTTGAGGTAGCAGGTATTGTTCTTAGTGCTCCATCACAAAGTAGATGGAAGAAGGGTGATAAAGTTTGTGCATTACTTGGTGGTGGGGGTTATGCAGAAAAAGTATCTGTTCCTGTAAATATGGTTTTGCCTGTTCCAGAGGGATTATCTATGGCACAAGCATCCGCAATACCAGAAATTTTTGCAACTTCATGGCTCAATCTTTGTATAGAAGGTAAAATGAAGCATGGTGAAACTGTCCTTATTCAATCAGGAGCAAGTGGAGTTGGTACTGCTGCAATTCAAATTGTTAAAGCATTTGGGGGAAAAGTTATAACTACTGTGGGTTCGGATAAAAAAGTTGAGTTTGTTCGTAGTATAGGAGCAGACATAATTGTTAACAGAGAAAAAGAAGACCTTTTATCTGTACTTGAAAAATATCCTGTGGATATATCGCTTGATTGTATAGCAGGTCCTTCTTTGGGTAAATGTATAGAGAAAATGGCACAGGGTGGTCGTTGGATAGTTATTGCTACTCTGGGTGGAATAATGACAGAAATCAATATGAACATATTTTTTAAAAAAGGAATTAGAATTATTGGCAGTACTCTTAGAAATAAATCTACTGAAATGAAAGGAAAAATACTTGCTGATATGGAATCTGCACTCTGGCCTAAGTTTTCATCTGGTGATATTAAACCTGTAATTTATAAGATACTGCCAATAGACCAGGTATCTGAAGCCCATGCAATATTAGAGCGTCGGGAAAATCTTGGTAAAGTAGTCCTTACTATTTCTGAATAACTTTTAGTATGTGTATTTTATTTATGTACTGTTGTAAAATTATATAGGATATTGAAACGAATAGAGGGAATATCCTACTGCCCGGTATAAAATGTAAAAGCCCAAAAATATTAAGAGGCAACAGGAGATTTTAAAGAAAATGCGAGTTGGTTGTTTCTACAATCAATTACAACATTATCTCCTTCTTTGAACTCACCACTTAAAATTTTACCTGCAAGAACATTTTCAATTTCTCTCTGAATAAGTCGTTTTAATGGTCTTGCTCCAAATGTTTCATCATATCCCTTTTCTGCAATATATTCTTTTGCTTTATCAGTTGCAGTAAGTTCTATTTTCTTTTCTTCAAGTCGTTTTTGTAAATAAGAAAGTTGAATATCAACAATTTTTATAATATCTTCTTTCTTTAATTTATTGAATATAATAATTTCGTCAATTCGGTTTAAAAATTCCGGTCTAAAATTACTTTTAACAACTTCCATTATTTTTTCTTTCATTGCATCTTCATTTTTAAACATTGTAATATATTGACTTCCTAAATTTGATGTCATTATAATAACCGTATTTCTAAAATCAACAGTTCTACCCTGCCCATCAGTAAGTCGTCCGTCATCAAGAAGTTGAAGTAAAACATTAAAAACATCTTGATGTGCCTTTTCAATTTCATCTAATAAAATAACACTATAAGGTCTTCTTCTAATTTTTTCTGTTAGTTGTCCTCCTTCTTCATAACCAACATATCCAGGAGGTGCTCCAATAAGACGGGAAACAGAATGTTTTTCCATATATTCACTCATATCTATCCTAACCATTGCATTTTCGTCATCAAACAAAAATTCTGCAAGTGCCTTTGCAAGTTCTGTTTTTCCAACCCCAGTTGGACCAAGAAAAATAAATGAGCCAATTGGTCTATTGGTATCTGAAAGTCCTGCTCTACTTCTTCTTATAGCATTTGACACTGCTTCAATTGCATGGTCCTGCCCTACGACTCTCTTTTTAAGTCGGCTCTCCATCTGAAGCAATTTTTCTTTTTCACCTTCAAGCATTTTAGAAACAGGAATACCTGTCCATTTTGAAACAATTTCTGCTATATCTTCTTCTGTTACTTCGTCTTTAACAAGTCCACTACCTTTTTTCTGTATCTCTTTTAATTTTTCTGTTTCTTTTTCAAGTTGTTTTTGCAATTCAATCAACTTCCCATATTTGTATTCTGCTGCTTTATCAAGGTCTCCTTCTCTTTCTGCTTTTTCAACAATACCTCTTGCAACTTCCATTTGCTGTTTTATATTTCTTATTTTTTCAACAACTTCTTTTTCTGCTAACCATTGTTTGTTATATTTTTCTCTTTCTTTTTTTAATTTTTCAAGTTCTTTCTCTATTTTCTCCAGTCGCTCTTTTATTTCTTCCCCTGTTTCCTTTTTTAATGCCTGCTTTTCAATTTCAAGTTGTATCATTTTTCTCTTAATCTCATCAAGAACTTCTGGCATACTATCTATTTCCATTCTTAATTTACTCGCTGCTTCATCAATAAGGTCAATTGCTTTATCAGGAAGGAATCTATCAGTAATATATCTATGAGAAAGAACTGCTGCGGAAACAATTGCACTATCAGTTATTTTTACACCATGATGTACTTCATATCTTTCTTTAAGTCCTCTTAAAATTGATATTGTCTCTTCAACACTTGGTTCTTTAACAAATATAGGTTGAAATCTTCTTTCTAATGCTCTATCTTTTTCTATATATTTTCTATATTCATCAAGAGTTGTTGCTCCAATACATCTTAAAAGTCCTCTTGCAAGTGCTGGTTTTAACATATTGGAAGCATCTATCGCCCCTTCCGCTGCACCTGCTCCAACAAGAGTATGTAATTCATCAATAAAAAGAATAATTTCGTCTTCTCTTTTTTCAATATCTTTTAAGAGTGCTTTCAGTCGGTCTTCAAATTCACCTCTATATTTTGTTCCTGCTACAAGTAAACCAAGGTCAAGAGATAGAATCCTTTTATTTTTTAAATTTTCAGGAACATCTCCACTTACAATTCTTCTGGCAAGTCCTTCTACTATTGCCGTTTTTCCAACACCTGCTTCTCCTATTAAAACAGGATTATTTTTTGTCCTTCTTAATAGAACCTGTATAACTCTTCTTATTTCTTCATCTCTACCAATAACAGGGTCTAACTTTCCTTTTCTTGCAATTTCTGTTAGGTCCTTTGTATACTTTTCTAAAACATTATATTTGCTTTCTGCATCTTTATCCTTTATTTTTTCTCCCCCTCTTAAATTGTCAATAATTTTTATAATTCGCTGACTAAAAATATCATATTTCTTCAAAATTGTTTTAGCAGGAGAATCTACTTCTGATAAAGATATTAAAAGATGTTCAACTCCTATATATTCATCTCCTAATGTCTTTGCCTGTTTACCTGCAATATAAAAAACCTGATTTAAAGAAGGAGTAATATAAACAGATGTTTGTGAAGAAAAAACTTCTGGAATTTTCTTCAGTTCTCTTTCTATATCTTCTTTCAAATTTTCAACTTTGACATTCATCTGTTTTAGTATCTCCGCAGTTGTTTCATCTCCATCAACAAGAGAATAAAGCAAATGCAAAGTATCTATTGCCTGATGACCTCTCTCCTGGGCAACTGCTTGCGAATTCATTATTGCTTCTTGTGCTTTTATTGTAAATTTTTCTAAATCCATTTTATCACCTCTTTTAATTTATGCTATTTAGATGGAATTATGATAAAAAAGTTTCATTTTTTATAATGAAATAGTCATAAGAGGTAGCAATATTTTGAAAAAATTAGAACTCTTTACTAAAATATAAATGGGATTTATTAAACACTTATTTTATGTTATAATACTCTTCAATTTATTATAATCTATTATTTCTTTTTTAAAAAATGAATAATGAATTTAAAACAAAAATAGTAGGGGAAGTTATTTGTGGTTATAGAGTTATTGATAAAATATGGCAGGGAGCAACTTCTACTGTATATAAGGGTATAAAACTCAATAATTCTTATAATAGCGTAATAGCAATAAAAATACTCCATTCTTATAGAAATTCAAAACAATATTTAAAACAGTTTATTAAAGAATATAAAATCCAGAAATCACTTAACCATCCAAATATTGTTAAGGTCTTTGGTTTTGGAAAACAAGAAAATCTTTATTGTATATTTATGGAGTATATTGAAGGAAAGACATTACGATTAACATATGATGAAAATCTAATTCAAGAGAAAAATTTGTTCCATATTATAATTCAGATTGGTAAAGGTATATCATATATTCATAGTAAGAATATAATTCATAATGATATAAAACCAGAAAATATAATTGTTGAAAAGTCATGTAGATGGGCTAAATTGACCGATTTCGGGTATGCTGTAAAAAAATCTTTTTTTAGAAGAAATATTTCAATTCAAGGTGGCACGGAAAATTATATTGCCCCTGAAAGAAAAAAAGGAATTTCAAATTTCAAAACAGATATTTATTCTTATGGTATGATAATTGAAGAATTGCTTTTTGAAAAATTACCATCAGAAGAATTATACGACATTGTGGCAAAAACAACAGACAAAGTTCCGTCTCAAAGAGACGAAAATGTTGATGATATAGTTAACCAATTAGAAAAAATTTATAAAAGAATATACAAATGAAATTTTCTATAATATCTGATATTCATTCTAATTATGAAGGACTGACTGAAATTTTAAAATATATTTTGACTGAAAAAACCGATTATCTTTTTGTATGTGGAGATATAATTGGCTATGGTCCTGACCCTGAATTATGTCTTGAAAAAATTTTTTCTATTACTGACCTTATTGTAAAAGGAAACCATGAAGAAGGAATAATAACCGGGAATTATTCAAGATTTAAAAAACTTGCAAAAATTTCTATAGAATGGACAGAAAAGAAAATAACAAATTATATAGAAAAAATAAAATGCCTTCCAGTAAAAATAACTTTTGGAGATATAACTTTTGTTCATGCGTGTTTATCCGACCCGATTTACAAATATATTCTTTCAAAAAAAGATGCTGAAAGGGAATTTGAATTATTTAGCAATAAAATCTGTTTTTATGGACATACTCATATTCCTTCTGCTTACAAAAAAAATTTAAAAACAAATAATGTAGAAACAATTATACCTGATTTTAATGGAAAGATGTGTTTTAAAATTGAAGATGACTATAAATATTTTATAAATGTTGGGAGTTCCGGACAGCCAAGAGATGGATTACCAATGGTGTGTATATCAATCTATGATAGTGAAAGCAAAATATTTAAACTTTCTAGGCTTAATTATCCCGCAGAAATTACTAAAAACAAAATTCTTGAAAGGGGGCTTCCCTCTTCTCTTGGTGAAAAATTTTTAAAAGGTATTTAATTTACTTTTTAGGATTTAATTGGTTTATTTTTGTTATAATATCCTTTACTTTTTCACAATTTCCATTAAGAGATAAAATATCCTCCCATCCCTTATTTTCTTTTGTTTTCATCAACTTATCAATTTGTATTCCATTTACCTGACTTACTGCACACCCAATAGCAAGGTCAAAAAAAGAATATTTTTCTCTTAATTTATCAAAATCATTAGAAGAAATTTTTGTAATTTTACAAATTTTATTCTTTATAATTTCCGCCATATAGTCAGTTGTTGCCCTTTTTTCTATTTCAAGAGCAGATGAATAAATTCCAACAAGAACTTCATTGCCTGTTTTGATTACTTTTTCAACTTCATCTATTGATGTTTTGACTTCATCAATTGTTGCCTTCTTAGTTGCAGAATATCCACTAATTGAAAAAAGAAATAAACAAAGTACAACAAGCACTTTTTTCATTTTTCACCTCCATTTTTGTTTATATTTTACCAATGTATAAAAATTTTGTCAAATATGTTATTATAAAATTATGGAAAGAAAAATTATGGATGAAAAACAGATGAGAGAAAAACTTATATTTCTTTCTAAAAAAATAAAAAATGATAAGCAACTTTCTGATTTTGTAATTATTGGGATAAAAAGGAGGGGAGCAGTTTTAGCAGATAGAATTAAAAAATTAATAGGAAAAGAAAATCTTGATGTCGGGTATCTTGATATAAGTTTATATAGAGATGATTTAAGCAAAATTGGTCCAAATCCTATTATTTCTCAAACAGATATTTTATTTTCAATAGATGATAGAAAGGTTTTACTTGTTGATGATGTTTTGTATACTGGAAGAACTGTAAGGGCCGCCCTAGATGCAATTTTTGATTTTGGCCGTCCATCACTTATTAAACTTCTTGTTTTTATTGATAGGGGACATAAAGAACTTCCAATTTGTGCTGATTATGTTGGTGAAGAAGTAAAAACAAAAAAAAGTGATATAGTTGAAGTAAAAGTAAAAGAAATAGATGGAGTGGATGAAGTAGTTATTGTGGAGAGAAAATGACGTGGAAAAGAAAGGACCTGATAGGACTGGAAGATTTAAGTAGGTATGAAATAGAAACAATTTTAGAAACGGCAAATTCATTTAAAGAAGTCAGTAGTCGTTCTATAAAAAAAGTTCCTGCTTTAAGAGGTAAAACAGTTGTTAATTTATTCTTTGAACCAAGCACGAGAACAAGAACTTCTTTTGAACTTGCAGCAAAACGACTTTCAGCAGATGTTTTAAGTTTTGATGTTTCAACTTCTTCTATATCAAAAGGAGAAACAATTGTTGATACTGCAAAAAATATTGAAGCAATGAAAATTGATTGTTTTATAGTAAGACATTCAGTTGCAGGAGCATCAGAACTTATAAGCAGGAATGTAAGAAGTTCTGTTATAAATGCTGGTGATGGTTGTCATGAACATCCAACACAGGGTCTATTAGACATATTTACTGTAAAAGATGTTTTTGGTAAAATAGAAGGAATTAAAATAGCAATTATTGGAGATATTTTACATAGCAGAGTTGCAAGATCCAATATCTGGGGATTTACAAAACTTAAAAGTAAAGTAATTGTTTGTGGACCTCCACCTTTAATACCATCTGGCATAGAAAGAACAGGAGTAAAAGTAACTTATAATTTTAAAGAAGCAATTGAAAATTCGGATATAGTTTATCTTCTAAGATTACAAAAGGAAAGGCAGAAAGAAAATTTTCTCCCTTCTTTAAAGGAATATAGTTTAACATATGGATTAAATGAAGAAAGAATAAAAGGGATAAACAAAAATATATTTATTATGCATCCAGGACCTATAAATAGAGGAATTGAAATTAAATCTGAAACAGCCGATAGAGAAAATTCTTTAATTTTACAGCAAGTTACAAACGGAATAGCAGTTAGAATGGCTGTCTTATATTTAACAATTGGAAGTCAAAAATGAAAATACCTACTTATCCAGCAATTGATTATAAAAATTCATTAAATGAAAGACAATATGAAATAATTAAAAAAGCAGATGGCCATTCTATTGTAATTGCAGGTGCTGGAAGCGGAAAAACAAGAGTTTTAGTTTATAGGGTATGCTATCTTCTTGATAAAGGAATACCTCCTGCCTCAATAATGCTTGTCACTTTTACAAATAAAGCAGCAAATGAGATGATAGAAAGAGTTAAAGAAATAGTAGGTGTTTATCCAAAAGGGTTATGGGCAGGAACTTTTCATCATATTGGGAATATTCTTTTAAGAATTTATGGGAAAAATATAAATATTCCTTCTAACTTTACAATTATGGATGAAGAAGATTCAATTTCTTTAATAAAAGAAATAATAGATAAATTACCAAATAAAGATGATTATCCATATCCCGGAAAAATAAAGAATTTTTTAAGTTTATCAGTAAATACAGGCCAACCAATAAGAGATATAATAGACACTCGTTTTATTGAATATTCAAACCTTATTCCACAGATTGAAAGAATTTCAAAGGACTATACCAAGAAAAAAAAAGATTTCAACTTACTTGATTATGATGATATTCTTCTTTTCTGGTATAGATTGATGAAAGACGAAAAAGTTGGAATACAAATATCTGAAAAATTTTTATATATAATTGTTGATGAATATCATGACACAAACAAATTACAGGCACAGATACTTTATCAGGTAGCAAAAGTTCATAGGAATATAATGGTAGTTGGAGATGATGCTCAAAGTATATATTCATTTAGAGGGGCAACAGTGGATAATATCCTGGAATTTCCCAAAATTTATCCTGATACCAAAATATTTTATTTAGATGTAAATTATAGAAGTACTCCTGAAATTCTTGATTTTGCAAATAATATTATTTCTCATAATAAAAACCAGTTTCCTAAAAATTTAAAAAGTATAAGAAAAAGGGGTGTTAAACCACTTATTATTAAATGTTATGATATAAAAGAAGAAAGTATATTTGTTTCAAGAAGGATTTTTCAACTTTTACAATCAGGAGTAATTCCATCTGATATTGCAGTTCTTTTCAGATCAAGATATCAATCAGCAGAATTGGAAATTGAACTTAATAAATTAAAAATTCCTTATGTTATAAGAGGCGGTTTAAGATTTTTTGAACAAGCACATATAAAAGATATTATATGTTTTTATAAAGTTCTGATAAATTTTAAAGATGAAATTTCCTGGAATAGAATTTTCTTTCTAACAGAAGGCATTGGGAAAAAAGGAGCAGAAGAATTAATAAAAGTTATAAGAGAAAGTGATGAAATAGAAGTCCTTGAAAAAAAAATTGAAGATATAAAAATAAATTCAAAAGGGCTTAAAAATTTTAAAAATCAATTAGGTCTTATTAAGAAAATAAAAAATTTAAAAATATCAGAAGGTATTGACTTAATTCTTATCTCTTTTTATTCAGAATACTTGAAGAAAAAATACAAAGACGATGTTGAGAGAAAACAGGACATAGAAGCACTAAAAGAAATTGCAGATATGTACTCTTCATTAACTGATTTTCTCTCAGAAGCAACATTACATGAACATACAAAAGGAGAAATAAGGCAGAAAGGAAATTACATAGTACTTTCAACAATCCATCAGGCAAAAGGGCTTGAATGGAAATTTGTATTTATAATAGGTGTTTGTGATAATCATTTCCCATATATTTCCGCTAAAAACGACATTACTGCATTAGAAGAAGAAAGAAGAATTTTTTATGTAGGAGTAACAAGAGCAAAAGAAGACCTTTACATTACTTATTATATAAGAGATTTTTATAGGAATTATTATTACAACAAATCAATTTTTATAGAAGAAATTCCCCCGTATCTTTATGAAAGTTGGGATTTCCAGTAAATAAAAGGAGATGAAATGGAGAAAAATATATTTACAAAAAGGTCAATATTGATAGGCACAATTCTATCAGTTTTTATTAGTGTTAGCGATGTTTATAATCTTATGGTGATTCAGGGTTCTGATATGACAATTGATTTTACAACTGGTGCAGCAATATATCTAATATTTTGGATAACTCTCTTTAATTACCTTTTAAAAAAAATCTCTCCGAAATTCTCTCTTTCTATTGCAGAAATGATTTTAATTTATATTATGATGATTGTTTCCTGTTCAATTCCTACAATGGGACTTACATTATACCTTATTCCACTTATAGCAGGTACAAAATATTATGCAAATGACCAAAACAACTGGGCAGACCTTTTTATAAAACATTTAAAGAACTGGACTATTCTAAATGATAACAATGCAATAAACTGGTTTTTTGAAGGAATTCCAAAAGGGCAAAGTATACCATGGGCACCTTGGATAAAAGTTTTAATTCTATGGATACCTCTAATAATTGCTCTCTATCTTGCAATGATTTTTATAATGGTAATTTTAAGAAAACAATGGGTTGAAAATGAAAAATTGAATTTTCCTTTAACGAAAGCGCCTATTTCATTAATAAAAGCAGATGAAAACAAAATTTTTAATAATAATCTTTTCTGGCTTGGATTTGCTATTCCATTTATTATTGGATGTATAAATGGATTACATTTCTATAATGAACTTTTTCCAAGAATTCAACTTGCTACTTCTACTCCAATTTTTAGAAGAACTATGAGTTTACCATATAGAATAAGTTTTCCTATGATAGGATTTACTTATTTTGTTCCTTTACCTCTTTCTTTTAGTTTATGGTTTTTTTGTCTTCTTTCTACAATACAACAGGGTTTTTTTAATATAACTGGTTTTGGAATTTCAGAATTTTTACCATATAATGCGGAAAGGCCAATTCTTGGATGGCAATCATTGGGTTCTTTATTCATCATAGTTATTTATGGTCTATGGATTGCAAGAAAACAAATAAAAGATGTTTTCAGAAAAGGAATTGGAAAAGAAAAAGATGATTCTTCTGAATATGAAATTGTTTCTTATAAATTTGCTTTTTGGGGATTGGTAATTTCTATTTTGGTAATTTTCTGGTGGATTGTTTTAAGTGGACTTCCTCCTTTTCCATCAATATTTTTTATTATTTTTATGTTCATAATTTTTATTGGTATAACAAGGGCTATTTGTGAAGGCGGGATCTCTACAACAAGAGCACCTGTTATTGCCCCTGTTATAACAACATCATTTTTTGGCTCAAAAAATTTGGGACCTTCTGCTTTAGGTCCTCTTGGTTTAACTTTTGTTTATTCATCTGATGTAAGAACTTTTGTTATGGCTTCTGTTGCAAATGGATTAAAAATACTTGAAGAAGTTAAGGGGAAGAAAAAAATAATTTTTGGAGCAATTTTAATATCAATTGTAACTACTTTGATTTCTTCAATATGGACGGTTATCTATTTGGGATATAAATATGGAGGAATAAATGCAAACGCATGGTTTTTTGTAAATGGTCCTCAATATGGTTGGCAATATATTGTTCAGGAATTAAAAACCCCATCTGGTCCTGATATGATATATTGGGGATTTTTTGCTATAGGTGCTGTTTTTACAATTTTCTTACAATTTATGAGGATGAGATTTTTATGGTTCCCATTTCATCCTCTTGGTTTTGCTTTTTCAACAATAATGCTTACAAACGAGTTATGGTTTTCAATTTTTCTATCATGGCTGTTTAAATTTATGATTTTAAGGTATGGAGGGGCAAATGTATATGAAAAAGGAAAAACATTTTTTATAGGGCTAATAGTTGGACAATTTATTGTAAGTGGAACATGGCTTTTTATTGATTTTTTCACAGGACGCACAGGTAATATTCTATTCTGGATATAACGATGAAATACCTAATACTTATCCTTTTTTTAATTACATATTTTGGAATTGTTTTAAAAAGAGATAAAAGCAAGATAAGTAATATATTTGTCTATGGGTGTGTTTTTTTATTTATTATTTTAAAAGCGATAAATTTTAAAGATATTTTTTCTTTTATTAATTACAATGTTTTAGGTATTTTTCTTGGAACAAGTATTTTATCTTTTCTTTTCACAAATTCAAAAGTTCCTGCTCATATTGTAAGTAAAATTGAACAGAAAAATTTCTCTGTTGGTTTGATTTATCTTTTTATATGTATTACCACAAGTTTTATTTCATCTTTTATTGAAAATGTTGCAACAATTTTAATTATGGCACCTGTTGCATTGGAATTCACAAAAAAAAATTACTTAAATCCTGTCCCCCTTTTTATAGGAATGATGGTAAGCAGTAATCTTCAAGGATGTGCAACAATGATTGGAGATAGTCCAAGTATAATACTTGCAATAGAATCAAATATGAATTTTCTTGATTTTTTCTATATGCCTGCCAAAAAATTAGGACTTACATCTGGTAAATTAGGACTTTTCTTTTTTGTTCAATTTGGAGCAATTTTAAGTTTCTTTGTTCTTTACTTTTTTTTCAGAAAAGAAAAAGGGCAAATAAAATTTAAAGAAGAAGAATATAAAGTAAAAACATACTTACCAACATTTTCAATAATTTTGATGATAATTACACTTGCAATTACTTCTTTTTTTCAGGACAAATTTTCTTTTTTCCCTGCCTGTATCTGTCTTTTTTTTGGAATTATAACACTTCTTATCTACCTTAAAAAATTCAAAGATGAGAAAATTTCAATAAAACATATTGACTGGGATAGTTTCTTTTTGCTTATTGGAATTTTTATACTTGTTGGGACATTAAAAAAGTTTGGTTTCATTGAAATGATAGCCGACTTCCTCATAAAAACAGGTGGTAAAAATCCATTTATTCTTTTTAACTTAATTGTCTGGATTTCTGTATTTATTTCTGCTTTTATTGATAATATCCCTTACACGATGGCAATGATTTCAGGAATACAAATACTATGCACAAAACTTTCTTTAAACCCATACTTATTTCTTTTTGGGCTTTTATTGGGGACATGCCTTGGTGGTAATATAACCCCAATTGGAGCAAGTTGTAATGTTGTTGGTATGGGAATTCTGAAAAAAAATGGGTATAAAGTAAAATTTTCTGATTTTGTAAAAATAGGACTTCCTTTTACAATTATAGCAGTTGCTGGAAGTACTCTTCTTCTCTGGGTAGTGTATACATAAATACTCACTCAAAACAGTGCCTGAGAAGTAAAAAGTAAAGAGATATAAAAATTCATAGGTAATTTTGGCAGACCTAAAAAATGGAGGAAAAAAATGATTAATATAAGAAGGGCAATTTTAAGTGTTTC
>DAOOVW010000032.1 GCA_035370465.1 bacterium
TTGGTGCGTCATTTCCCCCTTTAACAAAGGCCTGTCCGACGCGCTTTTTGGCGGAAAGATAAAGGTGGATTTCAGTTAACACAACGGGGGTTAGAGAGAATTTTGGAGGTTCAACAAGCACAACGGGGGTTAGAGGGAATTTTGAAAAAATGTAAATTGCAAAAGGTATTAAAAGAGATAAGTTATTGATTTTCAGATACTTGTTAACTTCGTAAGTTAACAATGGAGGAAGAGATGGAAAATAAGGGACTATTATATACAAAAGAACATGAGTGGGTAAAAATTGAAGGCAAAGTTGGACTTGTAGGAATTACTGATTATGCTCAAAATTCATTAGGAGATATTGTTTTTGTTGATTTACCACCTGTTGGAAGAAAAGTTAAACAATTTGAGACATGTGGGACCATAGAATCAATAAAGGTTGCCTCTGACATTTTTTCTCCTATTTCGGGTAAAATTATAGAAGTTAATGAAAATTTAAAAGAAACACCAGAAATTATCAATAAAGCACCTTATGAAAGTTGGCTGTTTAAAATAGAAGTTGAAGATGAAAAAGAGAAAGAAAATTTAATGAATGAAGTTGAATATCAGCAGTATATAAAAAACTTATAAAAATGAATTACACACCACATACTGATTTAGAAATAAAAGAGATGTTAAAGGAAATAGGTATTGAAAGTATAGATGAATTATTTAAAGATATAAAACACATATTACTTCCTAAATCATTTAATTTGCCAGAAGGAAAATCAGAAATGGATGTTTTAAAATATATTGAAAAACTATCTTATAAAAATTATACAGACCTGACATGCTTTATTGGTGCTGGATTTTATGACCATTATATTCCATCAGTTGTTGATTCAATATCTTCTCTTCCAGCATTTTATACCCCATATACACCATATCAACCAGAAGCATCACAGGGATGGTTACAGGCACTTTATGAATATCAAAGTGTAATTTCCAATTTGACAGATATGGATACCGCAAATGCCTCTTTATATGATGGAGGAACTGCTTTGTATGAGGCGTGTATGATGAGTACAAAAATAACTGGCAGGAAAAAAATTATAATGGATGCTGGTGTAAATCTAATTTATAGAACAATGCTTTATAGTTATACTTTCAATTTAGATATTAATTTTGTTGAAATACCAAATATTGATGGAATAACTTCAAGAGAAAAAATTATAAAATCTCTTAATGAGGGAAATGTATCAGCAATAATACTTCAAAACCCTAATTTCTTTGGATATATTGATGATTACTCTGATATAGTTGAAATGGCACATAAAGTTGGAACACTTGTTATACTTTCTGTATATCCAGTATCTCTTGGACTTTTAAAGACACCAGGGGAAATGAATATTGATATTGCTGTTGGTGAAGGACAATCTCTTGGACTGCCTCTCTATTTTGGTGGTCCATATTTAGGATTTATATCCACAAAAAAGGACTATGTAAGGAAAATGCCAGGAAGAATTATAGGTAGAACAAAGGATAAAAATAATAAAGATTGTTATGTTATCACTTTACAAACAAGAGAACAACATGTAAGGAGAGAAAAAGCGACATCAAATATCTGTACAAATGAAGCACTATGTGCTTTAAGGTCGCTTATTTATTTATGTCTGCTTGGAAAAGAGGGAATAAAAGAACTCGCTCAGTTAATTTTGGAAAAAGCATCCTTTACAAAAGAATTGATAAAAAAGGTGCCAGGGGTAAGTATCTGTAAAAAATCCCTACCAACTTTTAATGAATTCACTATTAAACTTCCTAAAAATGCAGATGAAGTCGTGAATAAAATGATTGAAAAAGGATATATTGCTGGCTTTCCCCTAGGCAGGTTTTATAAAGGTATGGATAATTATTTACTTATTGCAATAACTGAAAAAAGAACAAAAGAAGAAATAGTTAAATTTGTAGAAAGTTTGGAGGCGGTCTTATGCGATTGATTTTTGAGCAGGGTAGAAAAGGAAGAAGGGGTTTTAAAATTCCCAAAAAAGATGTTCCTATTTCAAAAGTAGATATTCCAGAAAAATATAAAAGGAAAACGGAAATTAACCTACCAGAAGTTTCAGAATTGGATGTTGTCAGACATTTTACAAATTTATCAAAATTAAATTTTTGTGTTGATACAAATTTTTATCCATTGGGTTCCTGCACAATGAAATATAACCCGAAATTCATTGAAAAGGCAGCAAATTTAAATGGGTTTAGGGATTTACATCCGCTTCTTCCTCAACTTTCAGGAGGTGGAAGATTAACTCAGGGTGCTCTTGAAATACTTTATAGAATAGAACAACTTTTATGTGAAATAACAGGGATGGATGCTTTCACTATGCAGCCATTAGCAGGAGCACATGGAGAACTCACAGGTACAATGCTTATATCTGCTTATCACAAAGATAAAGGAAATAAGCGAAAATATATAATAATTCCCGATTCCTCACACGGAACAAATCCTGCAAGTGCTGCAATTGCTGGATATGAGGTTATAGTTGTTCATACAGATAAAGATGGCTTTATGGATTTTGATGAATTTGAAGAAAAAATGAATGAAAATGTTGCAGGAGTTATGCTTACATGCCCAAATACTCTTGGTCTATTTAATCCAAAAATTAAAGAAATATGCGATATTTCTCATAAATATGATGCTTTAGTTTATTATGATGGAGCAAATTTGAACGCTGTTCTTGGGAAAATGAGACCAGGGGATATTGGTTTTGATATTGTTCACTTAAACTTACATAAAACATTTGCTACTCCGCATGGAGGAGGTGGTCCAGGAGCAGGTCCTGTTGGAGTAAAAAAACATCTTATTGAATTTTTGCCAATATCAAGAGTTATTATGAAAAAAGATGGAACTTTTATGCTTGATTATGATTATCCAAAAACAATTGGTTATATTGCCCCATTTTATGGGAATTTTGGAGTAATTATTAAAGCATATGCATATATTTTATTACTTGGAAAAGAGGGACTTTTAGATGTTTCTGATAAGGCAGTACTAAATGCAAATTATTTAAGAGCAAAATTGAGTAAATATTATGAAATCCCTTATGATAAAACATGTATGCACGAATTTGTATTATCAGTAGAAGATAAGAAAGAAAAATATGGAGTTAGTGCAAATGATATTGCAAAATATTTAATAGACAAAGGAATACATCCACCAACTGTTTATTTTCCACTGATTGTTAAAGAAGCATTAATGATAGAGCCAACTGAAACAGAAAGTAAAGAAACATTGGATGAATTTATTGATGTTATGGTAGAAATTGCAAAATTATGTGAAGAAGACCCGGATAAAATAAAAAATGCGCCCTATAATACATATATAAGTGAACCCGACGAAGTTAAGGCGGCAAAAGATTTAGACCTTTCTTATAAAAAATGAAAAGCAGATACATATTTTCTTCCTTTTCTTCACCTTATGAGAATATGGCAATAGATGAATCATTGTTTATTTCCTATTTTGATAAAAAAGTGCCTACATTTAGAATTTATGGATGGAGACCATATAGTTTTTCAATTGGATATTCTCAAAAAGCAAAAGAAATTTTGAATTTAGAAAAGTGCAAAAAAGACAATATTGGTATAGTAAGAAGGATAACAGGTGGAAGTATGATTTTTCATGCTGATGAGGTAACTTATTCAATTGTTTGTTCAGAAAGCGATATTGGAAATCCAGCAAGTATAAAGGCCTCATATAAAATTTTGACTTCTTTTATTTTAAGGGCATATGAAAAATTGGGACTTTTTCCAAAATATGCAATAGAATTTTCAGATATAATAAAAGAGAAATCATCTTTCTGTTTTATGTCTCAGGAGGACTATGATATTATTATAAAAGGAAAGAAAATTGGGGGCAATGCACAAAAAAGAAAAAAAGATGTTATTTTAATTCATGGTTCAATTCCACTTGGTGATGACTATAAAATTGCCCAAAAATATACAAAAGAAAATCTTTTGAAATTAAACATAAGAAGTTCCTGTTTATCAGAAGTTCTTGAAAGGAAAATTGACTTCTTTGAATTTTCAGAAATATTAAAAGAAAGTTTTAAAGAAATATTTGGTGAATTTGAATTTGATGAATTAGATAAAAAAGAAATTAACTTAAAAGAAGCATTATTGAAAGAGAAATATTCACAAGATTCATGGAATTTATATTACAATGAAACCTGATTACCTTAAAAAAAGAATAAATTTAGAAGATACATCTTATGTTAAAAATATTTTGAGGGACTTATCATTACATACTGTTTGTGAAGAAGCATTCTGTCCGAATATTTCGGAATGCTTTTCAAAAAGAGTAGCAACATTTTTAATATTGGGTAAAATATGCACAAGAAATTGTAAATTCTGTGATATAGAAAAAGGCAGACCAGAAGAATTAGATAAAGATGAACCAGAAAAAGTTTTAGAAGCAGTAAAAAAACTTCGTTTATCCTTTGTAGTAATTACAAGTGTTACAAGAGATGATCTTGAAGATGGGGGAAGTGAAATTTTTAAAATGTGTGTTCTAAAAATAAAAAATTTTGATAAAAATATAAAAATAGAAACATTGATACCTGATTTTAAAGGGAATATAAAAGCACTTGAAAAGGTTGTAAGTGTATCTCCAGAAATAATTTCTCATAATATTGAAACAGTCCCTTCCCTTTATTCAGAAATAAGAAGCAAAGCAAATTATAAACTTTCTCTTTCAGTTCTAAAAAATGTTAAAGAACTGAATAATAAAATATATACAAAATCAGGCATTATGCTTGGACTTGGTGAAAAGGAAGATGAAGTTATAAAAGTTATGGATGACTTAAGGCAGGTGGATTGTGATTTTTTAAGTATTGGACAGTATTTAAGCCCGAGTAAAAACCATTATCCTGTTAAAGAATATATCTCTCCTGAAAAATTTGATTATTATAAAGAAAAAGCAATGAATTCTGGCTTTAAATATGTAAAATCAGGTCCTTTTGTTAGAAGTTCTTACTTAGCAGAGGAATATTTGTTAAGTAATAGTAAAATCCCTTAATTTTATAAATGAGAAATTGGTGTTAATATTTTTTATCCCTTTACTTTTTTTAAAGAATACTATAATAGAAAAAAATTATTATATCTAAATTTTGACTATTGACAACAAAATTGGAAAAGGGTAAATTACATATTAAGCATAGGTTTAATACTATAAAATAAAGGTAGTTATCGAAGGTAATTATTATAGGTAAAGTTATATAGTCTAATTGAACTCTATATATTTTTATAAACACCTTTAAAAACTCTAACTTTATACAAGGAGAAAAATGAAAAGATTAAGAATAATTTGGTTAGGTGCAGTAACGATGGTTCTTTCCTGTTTCCATAGCGTTGCATGGGCTCAGGTTCCAGGGACAGATGCAGCAGTGACAAAATGGGTATATATTTCTGCGGCTCTTGCCACTGGAATTAGTTCATTAGGGGCTGCAATTGCAGTTGCTTATGTAGGCGCTGCTGCTGTTGGAGCAATGAGCGAGAAACCAGAACTGGCAGGCAGGGCTTTAATTTATGTAGGTCTGGCTGAAGGAATTGCTATTTATGGTTTAATTATAGCGATTATGATGTTGGGGAAAGTCTGATGAGATTTTTTTGTATTGCGGACAAAGACAGTAGTTTGGGATTTAGATTAGCCGGTGTGGAAACAAGAGAAGTTACTACAAAAGCAGAAGTATTGGAAGCATTTCAGGTAGCATTAGCAACTGATGAGATTGGGATTCTTGTAATAACTGAAAAAGCGGCTAATTTTATTCGTGAGGAAATAGAAAATTGTATTTATCAGAAACAGTTGCCTCTCATTTTAGAGGTTCCCTCTCGTGATACAGAAGGTATCTCCCGCGATATAAGTGAATTTTTGAGAAAGGCAATTGGGATAAGTGTATAGTAAAGACAATGGATATAGAAAAATATACCGAAGATACAGAACAAATAAAAGAAATAAGCAGGAGAATTCAAGAAGAAGCAGATTATCAGGCAAGGGATATTATCCAGCAGGCGAAACAGGAAAGTGAAAATATTTTAAATATAGCCCAGCAACAAATTGCTTCAGAAAGAACTAAGAAGATGGCTGATTTGGAATTGGAGTTGAAACAAATGAGGGAACATATTTTTTCTTCTTTGAATTTAGAAAAGCGCCGAATTGAATTAAAGGAGAAAGAAAGATTTATAAAGAAGATATTAGAAGAAGTTGAACTTCAAGCAAAATCCTTCCGTACTTCTGAAGAATACCCAAATTTTTTGATGAAAGATATTTTAGAAGGCATTTCAGTATTAGATAAGGAGGAATTGCGAGTAATTTACTCTTCTCTTGACGAAGCAATATTTACAGAGGCATTCTTACAAAAATTATCAGAAGAATGTCATAAACAATTGGGAAAAAAAGTGATTTTACACCCAGAAAAAGGTGATTTTTCAGATATTGGTGTGAAATTACAATCAATGGATGGACGGATTGTTTTTGATAACACTTTTTCTGCCCGGCTGGCGCGTATGCAAAATGAGATTTATAATCGTCTGTTGAAAGAAAATTAAAAAATATCTGGAATAAAGACAAATCTTTTAAATTTGTAATTTTTTAAACAAGGTGAGGACATATGATATGTGGTAAAATTTTTCGCGTCTCTGGTCCGGTAGTAGAACTGGAAGAGGTAGTTAATCTCCGGATGATGGATATGGTAGAAGTAGGAGAAGACCATCTAGTAGGTGAAGTTGTCCGATTGAAAGGTGACAGGGGTTATATCCAGGTTTATGAAGATACCACTTCTTTGAAAGCAGGGGATTTTGCTTATACCCAGGGTTTTCCCCTTTATGTGGAACTTGGTCCCGGTCTTATTAGTACTATTTACGATGGAATTCAAAGACCACTTGAAGTTATTAAAAATAAATATGGTATCTATATAACCAGGGGTGTGCATGTCAGTCCAATTGATAAGCAGAAGAAATGGCATTTTTATCCCAGTGCAGTAGAAATAGGAAAAGAAATTGCATCAGGATTTGTTTTAGGAGAAGTACAGGAAACACCCAACTTAAAACATCTGATTATGCTTCATCCCAATCTAAGTGGTATTTTAAAATGGATTGCACCTGAAGGTGATTATACAGTTGAGGAAAAAATAGCAGTGCTTGAAAATAACCACGGGAAAGAAGAAATTTATATGTATCACCGATGGCCTGTGCGTACACCAAGACCTGTCAAATCCCGATTTCCAGTAAGTAAGCCGTTGATTACAGGACAAAGAGTTATTGATACTCTTTTCCCAATTGCTAAGGGCGGTTGTGTGGCAGTGCCTGGTGGATTTGGCACAGGCAAAACAGTAGTCCAGCACCAGTTAGCCAAGTGGAGTGATGCGGATATAGTTATTTTTGTGGGCTGCGGAGAAAGAGGAAATGAAATGATAGATGTTCTTCTAAATTTCTCCAAACTTATTTCTCCAAAAACGAACCGACCTCTCTTGGAAAGAACAATTTTTATTGCAAATACTTCTAATATGCCTGTGGCTGCAAGAGAAGCAAGTATTTACACTGGAATTACTCTTGCGGAATATTATAGGGATATGGGTTATCAGGTTGCTCTAATGGCTGATTCTACAAGTAGATGGGCTGAAGCGCTGCGGGAACTATCAGGACGACTGGAAGAAATGCCCTTAGAGGAAGGATTTCCTGCTTATCTTTCTTCTCGACTGGCTGAATTTTATGAAAGAGCAGGGAATTTTCAGACACTTTCAGGTAACAATGGTTCTATCACCATTATAGCATCAATTTCTCCACCAGGTGGTGACTTTTCAGAGCCCGTAACTTCCCATACCAAACGGTTTGTCAGAAGTTTCTGGGAACTTGATAGAGAATTGGCTAACGCACGACATTATCCATCCATAAGTTGGATTGAGAGTTATTCAGAATACTTAGATGATGTTAAGGAGTGGTGGCATAAAAATATTGACCCACAATGGGAAACAGCACGTTATGCCATAATGGACCTTCTACAAAAAGAACAAAAACTACTTCAAGTGGTAAAACTGGTGGGTCCTGATGTTCTGCCTCAAACACAGCGTTTGATACTGGATATATGTTCTATTTTCAAGAGTGCGTTTCTTCAACAGAGTGCTTTTGATAAAGTAGATACATATACTTCGCCAAAAAAACAGTTTTTAATGCTAAATGCCATATTGAAGTTATATGAGAAAAGTGAGGAATTGGTAAAGAAAGGTGTTACCATTGCCGAGATTAAAGCAACGGATGTTTATGAGGATATTTTAAGAATGAAAACCAAATATACTGAGGAAGATATAGAAAAATTAGAGGAATTACCTGTCCGGATAAATACAGAGTTAGATGAACTTAATTTTTGAATATAAAAATTAGTTATTAGTAAAACATATGAAGGTTAACAGGTATATAGTCCAAAAAATATTAGAGAAAAGGCAAGAAATTTGACACAATATCTCAAAAGTTATAAAGTTAAATTATAGAATTAGTCAGAGATAAGAAAGTTTAATATCTATGATTTTGTTGAGTAGTGTCAAAAACTTAGATGAAAGAGAGAGAGAAAATAAAAATCCCCTTCAAAATCCCCCTCCCCCCTTTGGTTAAAGGGGGAAATTACTCCTTCCTTTGTAAAAGGAAGGTAGGGATGGATTTCTACTTTTCACATTTCATTTGTTTTTGTGAGAAAGTGTGGAGTGAATTTAATTAACCAATTTTGACAGAACCTTTTGTTGAAAGAGGATATTTTATGACAGAAAAATATTCACTGCGGGAATACATGGGATTGGAAGAAATAGTAGGTCCTATTTTTATCATACGAGATATCCACAATGTTGGTTATAACGAACTGGTAGAGATTGTAGATAATCAAGGAAAAAGTCGCATTGGTATTACCCTTGAAGTAGGTAAGGGCTATGCAGTGGTAGAAGTACTTGGTGGAACTGTGGGCCTTTCTTTAAATGAGTCCCGTGTGCGTTTTAAAGGAGAGCCATTAATGTTAGGCGTCTCAGAAGAAATGTTAGGCAGGATATTTGATGGGCTTGGCAATCCTTTAGATGGATTTCCACGACCTGCCTATGAAGAGATGATGAATGTAAATGGTCAGGCTATTAATCCTACTGCCAGAGATTATCCTAGAAACATTATTGAGACAGGACTTTCTGCAATAGATGTTATGAATACTCTGGTGCGAGGGCAAAAACTACCAATTTTTTCTGGAAGTGGTCTACCTCATGATTTAATTGCAGCACAAATTACCCGACAGGCAAGAGTAAAAGAAGAACAATTTTGCGTTATTTTTGCGGCTATGGGTATAAAATATGACACAGCACAATTTTTCATAAGAAATTTTGAAGAAACAGGAGTTTTGGAACGAACTGTTATTTTTTTAAGTTTAGCAGATAGTCCCTCAATAGAGCGACTTCAAACCCCTCGTCTGGCTTTATCCTGTGCAGAATTTCTTGCTTTTAAAAAGCATATGCATGTTCTGGTAATTATGACTGATATGTCAAATTATTGCGAAGCACTTCGGGAAGTTTCTACGATAAGAGGTGAAATTCCTGCGCGTAAAGGATATCCTGGATATCTATACAGCGATTTAGCAAGTCTTTATGAGCGAGCAGGAATAATAAAAGGGTCAGAAGGTTCTATTACACAATTACCTATTCTAACTATGCCCAATGACGACATTACTCATCCAATACCTGATTTGACTGGTTATATTACCGAAGGACAAATTGTTCTTGAAAGGGAACTTTTTAGTAGAGGTATTTACCCGCCAATTGCGGGATTACCTTCACTTTCCCGTCTTATGAAAGATAATATCGGTGCCGGGATGACCAGAGAAGACCATCCAGACCTATCTTCTCAATTATTTGCCTGCTATGCACATGTGAAAGATATCAGAGCTCTGGCTGCTATTATTGGGGAAGAAGAACTTTCTCCGTTAGACCAATTGTATCTCAAATTTGGAGATGCTTTTGAGCAGAAATTCCTCAGTCAGGGACATTATGAAAGACGAACACTGGAACAAGGACTTAATTTGGGCTGGGAAATTCTTTCAGAACTACCAGCAGATGAACTTCTTCGTGTTAAAGAAGAAGAAATAAAAAAATATTACAAAGGTGAAAAATGAGAATACAATGTCCTGCTACTAAGACAAATCTCCTTAAGATGAAAAAAGCCCTTTTACTTACAGAAGAGGGTTATCAACTTCTTGAGGAAAAAAGAAAAATTATTATGAATGCACTGACTGGTCTAATTCATATAATACACCAGTCAGAAGAAGAAGTTGCTACTGCTCTTAAAGAAGGGTATAATTTGGTTGATAAGACAATATGTTCTATGGGCAGAAAGAAATTAGAAGAAATAAGTTTCTCTATAAACATTCAGAATAGTATATCTATATCTCACAGGAAGGTAATGGGTGTTTCTTTACCTGATATCAAACTTGATTTGCAGGATAATCCTCCTTATTATAGTCCATATGAAGTAAGTTTATATACTGATGAGGTAATAGAGCATTTTAAGAAAATTCTTTCTCTTTTAGTTGAGTTGGCTGAGAAGAGAATTGCTCTTTTACGACTTGCTAAAGAGATGCAAAAAACAATGCGTAAGGTCAATGCACTTGAGAAAGTATATATTCCTGCTTACAGGGAAACAGTTAAGTATATTGGAGATAGATTGGATGAAGAAAGTCGGGATGCATTTTCCTTATTGAAATTGATAAAGCAAAGGCACGCAGGTAACAGAGTTACCTAAGAAGTAGTGAGTAGTAAGTAAAAATATAAAATAAAAAAGAAATGGTTAAAATTTTACTCTCTACTTTCTTCTTGCTACTTAAACATAAACAGAGTGCAGTAAATATTTTCGGAGCGAATGCCTATGGCTATAAAGAATATACTTGTTTCTCTTTCGGTAGATATTAACTCATCTCTTGTTACTGCAAAATATGCTATTTATATAGCAAAAGTTCTACAAGCAAAATTGATTGCTGTATATGTAGTTGATAAAGAAGCATTACAGAAATTGATAAAAGCCAGAATATTCATAGATACTGAAGCGATGGAATACGAACGGGATATAGAAAATGAGGGTAAAATATTCCTTGATAGATTTAAACAGATGGCAGAAAACAAAGAAGTTCCTTTTGAGGGAATAGAATTAAAGGGCGTAGTTCATACCGAAGTGATAAATAAAATCAAAGAAACAAATGCCGATTTGCTTATTATGGGAGAACTGAAAGAAGCTCTTTCTCTGAGGGATACTTTTTATAACGAAGGCGCCCTGATTTTCTTTGAAGCACCCTGTCCGGTTCTGGTGGTGAAAAACAAAAAATATGTAGAACTATTATACCAAAGCATTTAACCATGATGTAAATTGGGAATTTTTTGGTAAAAAGTTCTGTATAATTATCATGACCCTGTTTTCTTTTTTATGACATGCTCATAAAAAGAGAATTAAATTTAGAGGAGACCTATGAAAGAAGTTATCTTAGAAGTACTTAAAGAAGAGAAGTGTGCAGAAGAGAAATTGGAAAGTGCGCGCAAAGAGGCCGAAAATATTGTGTTAGAAGCAAAAAAAAAGGCGCAATTCCTTATTGAAGAATCCAGCCGAAAAACCAATGCTGAGGTTATTAAGAAAAAGGCAGAAATGGAACAAGCATATCTGGAAGAAAAAGAAAACATACTACGGACCGTACAGAAAGAAACTGATGCCTACTTGCAGAAAAAAAGAAAAGATATACCAAAAATAGCAAGTCATGTTTTTCAGCAAATTATCAGGATAGATACTCAGTCAACTGGGTTGGCGAGTAGAGAGTAGCAAGAATAAAAACAAAAAAAGTTAAATCTATCCTAATAAACCGACTAAGGTTGCAGAGGGGTAGCAAAGCAGAGTTGGTGCGTTATTCCCCCCTTTTAGTTCTCCCCTTTAACAAACCAACTAAAGAGGCGGGGATTAGCAAAGCAGAGTTGGTGCCGTAATGTATTTCAATAGGCACAACGGGAGTGAGAGGGGATTTAATAAAATCCACCCCCACCTTCTCCTCCACTAAGACATTGACGGACATGCTTTTTCAAAGGAAGGAGACAAACGTTCCCCCTTTAGTAAACCGACTAAAGTAGCGGGGATTAGCAGGGCAGAGTTGGTGCGTCATCGTCTCCCAGATAGCACAACAGGGGCGAGGGGAGATTTAATAAGCACAAGGGGGGGTTCAAAGAGGAGATGTAGGACTTTCTACTTGCTACTAAGATATAAATGGGGAATTTGTAATATTTACTTATTTTATTTATCATAAAAATGCGACAACTTAATAAGTATTCGTATGCTAATGCAAGAATCAGGGCATTGCTTTCTTTTTTGCTTTCGCCAGAGTTGTTTGAACGAATGATAGCAGCCCATGATTTAGGTGAAGTTCTAAGTATTTTGAAAACCACAACTTACAAGGAAGTAGTTGAAAAACTACCAGCAGAAGTTAGTGAACTTTTGCTTCTGGAAAAGGCATTGTTGAAAGATAATTTAGCCGCCTGTTGGAAGATTTATGATGCTATCATCGGGAAACAGGAAAAAATGTTTATTTTTCTCCTTATCCAAAGATATGAATTGGAAGAAGTAAAAGTGGCTCTGCGCATCTGGCATAAAAAGAACCCGATTGATTGGAATGAATATCTATTAGGAGAAACAATTGCTCACCAGATAGATTTTTCTAAAATTATTTCCAGTCAAAATCTTGACGAAATTATCTCAATTCTTGATAGCACACCTTACAAAAACCCCCTTATGCAGGCACGGGAGCAATTTCAGAAAAAAAATTCCATATTTTACCTTGAAATAGCCCTGGATATTGATTATTACAAGAGACTTCTGGAGTGTGCAGAAAAACTATCTTCTACTGACCAGAAAGTGACTAAAAAAATTTTAGGGGTAGAAATTGATATAGAAAACATCCGTTGGCTTTTGCGTCAGCATAAATACTACAACAATCTTAATTTAGATGAAATGCTGGAAGGGGTAATACATGGGGGTGAGCATATTACTCGAGAAAGAGTACGCAGTTCCTATAACTCAAACGGAATTTCTAATTTAATAAAAGGTTTGGCAATAGGACCTTACAGTCAGGTTAAAAATCTGGTCACTGGTAATGTTATTCTTCTGGAGAAATTTCTTTATGAGATTCTTTTCCATGAAGTACACCGAGTACTTTCAAGTTTTCCATTTACAATGGGAGTTGCTTTAGGTTATTTAATTTTGAAAAATCAGGAAACCAAAAATATTGTTTCTTTATCTTATGCAAAGTATTATAAAATAGAGAGGGAAGAAATCTCCTCTCTGATTTTCCAGTAAGATAGTATTATGAGAAGTAGAGAGTAGCCCTTTGGACTACTCACAAATAAAATATGAAAGGGACTAAATACAATACTTAAAAAGAGGAATTATGTTAATACCTTCAGAAATGGTACTAATGAGTATAGTAGTTTTTAAAGAAGAATCTGAGGAATTGACTTCCAGGATTTTGAATTTAGGAATTTTTCAACCAGTAGATATCCGAACAATTGAAAAAGAACTGGAGGACTTAACACCTCTGAATACGGAAAAAGAATATGCGGAATGGGAAAAATTAGAAGTTCAACTGCATCAGGTAGCAAAAACACTTAATCTTTCTATCTTTGCATCCGGAAAAATTGAACATTTTTCTCCAAACATGATAAAAAATTTCCTCAGTGAGGTAGAAGAAGAAGTCAGCCCACTTCTCAATCAAAAAGAAGAAATTCAGAACAATTTACAGAATATAGAGACAATTCTTTCTCAGATAAAAGATTATATACCTTTTCCCATAAAAAAAAGTTCCACCTATACTTTTTTAAATATTGAACTCGGAAGTATTGAAGAGAAAAACATGGTAGTTCTGGAGCGTACATTGAAAAACATTCCCCATCTAACGCTGCCTTTGAAAAAAGAAATGGGACGGGTGGTTATTCTGGTTGTATATCTGAAAAAAGATGAGGTATTTCTTACAAAAGTATTAAAAGATGTTTCATGGCAACCAATGGAATATCCAGAAGGTCTACCAGAAATTCCCCAGGAGATGCAGAATAAATTGAATGCCGAACTGGAAGAATACCGTAATAAAATTGAAGAGATAGATAAAGAAATAAAAAAATTGGGAGAAAAGTATAAAGAAAAATTTTTTGCTATTCTTGGCTATATTACCCGGGAAAAAGCACTTCTCCAGGCAAAAAAATACGCATTCATTACTGGTAGAACATTTTTAATTTCAGGATGGATTCCCAAAGAAGAAAAAAACCGGGTGGTAAAAGAAGTCAGAAGTGTTGTACCTTCTGCATATCTGGAAATAAGAGCAACCAAAACCTTAAATGTTGATAAAGAGCAAATACCAGTGCGTCTGAAACATAGTAAATTTCTTAAGCCATTTGAGTTATTAATTACTTCTTATGGACTACCTCGTTATGGAACAATTGACCCCACATTATTTGTAGCCATCAGTTTTCTAATTATGTTTGGGGCTATGTTTGGCGATTTAGGACATGGATTGGTTCTTTTGCTTGGTGGACTTTTACTAAAAAGAAGTAAACAGGAAACTATGAAGCAAGGTGGTTCCCTTCTTGCCTGGTGTGGAGTTAGTTCCTGCATCTTTGGTTTTTTGTATGGAAGTTTTTTTGGGCAGGAAAAAATTATTCCAGCAATCTGGAAAAACCCTTTCTATAATATTAACGATATTTTCCGCGTAAGTATTATGTTTGGTATTGGTGTGTTAACACTGGGAATTTTGTTGAATATAATCAACTCTTTACTGGATAAAAATTATTTCAGAGCACTTTTTGATAAAGCAGGTCTAATTTCTGGCTTCTTATATTGGGTAGGTATCGCACTGGTAAGCAAATCGTTCATTGCCAAAGCACCAGTTCCACCTGCATATCTTGTATTGCTGATTGCTGGAGTTTGTCTACTTTTCTTCAAGCCAGTTTTAGAAAGAACTATAGCAAAAAAGAATGAATCGTTAGGGGTATCTTTTATGGAAAGTATAATAGACCTATTAGAAATAATTATGGGCTATTTAGCAAATACTATTTCTTTTATTCGTATTGCGGCTTTTTCCTTAGCGCATGCAGGATTATTTATGGCAATTTTTGAACTATCCCGTCTCGTTTCTGGTATTGGCGGTAATATACTTTCTTTTCTAGTAATTTTGTTTGGAAATATTCTTGTAATCCTTTTAGAAGGAATGGTAGTGGGCATACAATCGCTACGATTAAATTATTATGAATTTTTCTCCAGGTTTTTTGTACCAAGTAAACAGGAATTCAAGCCATTGACAAAGTAATTTCTAACTTCTAATTTTCTAAAAAAAGATGAATATTGACTCAATTATATATTACTAAAAAAAAGTAATTATCATAAATTTTTTCCACTTTTAAAAAAATGAAAAAAAAAGTTGTTATCGGGATGTCTGGTGGAGTTGATTCATCTGTTGCAGCAGCATTATTGAAAGAAAAGGGATACGAAGTAATTGGTGTTTATATGAATTTATATAGTGGAAAAGAACAGGAAAATAAAGAAATAATTTGTTATGGACAAAAGGAAGAGAACTTAAAAATTGCAAAAACAACAGCAGAAATTTTGAATATACCTCTTTTTGTTGTAGATGTAGAAGGAGAGTTTAAAAAAAAGGTTATTGATTATTTTATAAAGGAATATAAAGAAGGTAAGACCCCAAATCCCTGTGTAATGTGCAATAGATATATAAAATTTGGAATACTGCTTGAAAAATTAAAAAAATCGGATATAAATTTTGATTATTTTTCAACAGGACATTATGCAAAAGTAAAATATAATGGAAAAAGATATATTATCCAAAAAGGTAAAGATAAAGAAAAGGACCAGAGTTATTTCCTTTTTCTTCTTACTCAGAAGCAACTATCAAAAGTTATTTTCCCCTTAGGAGATTTTAAAAAAACAGAAGTCAGAGAAATTGCCAGAAAATATAAGTTCCCTTCTTATGAAAGAGATGAAAGTCAGGACTTTATTTCAGGGACACCTTCTTTTTTTGATAATGAAAAAGAAATAGAAATTGTTGATAAAAGAGGAAATGTTCTTGGTAAAAATAAAGGAATTTTTTATTATACAATTGGACAAAGAAGAGGACTTGGAATTGCAAAAGGAATGCCTCTTTATGTCATTGGAATAGATGCTAAAAAAAAAGGAATAATTGTAGGAGAAAAAAAAGATGTTTATAAGAGGTGTTTAATTGCAGGAAATATAAATTTTGTTTCTGTTGATAAATTGAAATATGGAATGAAAGTTAAAGGCAAAATAAGATATAAAAGTCCTTTATCAACTGCCTATGTTTTCCCATATAAAAATGATAAAATAATTGTCAGATTTGAAAAGGAACAATGGGCAATAACTCCCGGGCAGGCAGTTGTTTTATATAAAGGAAGCACATTATTATTTGGTGGAATTATAGAGAAAGGAGTTAGTGATGAAGAAATTACTTTGTATATCAAGAAATAAAAGAGATGATTTTTTAAAAGTACTTGATGAAGTTATCAATAGCATTGAGACAGGAAAGTATGATGAAACAATTGAAAAAGTAATAAATGAAAATGAAGGTAAAGTAAGAGGATGTTTTATATTTGATTCCTTTTCTGAATTAAAAGAGAAAATTGAAAAAATTAAAAATACAACAGAAGAAAAAATAATTCAAGAAGATATATACTTTTCAATAACTGAATTAGAAGGTAAAATTGCCTTTTTATTCCCTGGCCAGGGTTCACAAAAAGTTGGGATGTTTTCTACACTTTTGGAAAAATTCCCTCAGATAAAAGAGTCCATTGAAATTGCAAATGAAACCTTAAAAGAGAAATTGGGGAAAAATTTAAGTGAATTTATTTATCCCCAAGAAGTTAAAAGCGAGGAAGAAAAAAGGAAACAATTAGAACAACTTACAATAACAAATATAACTCAACCAGTTCTTGGTGTTATTGAAATGGGGCTTTTTAAAATAATTAATTCATTTGGTATTTTACCAGACATGGCAGGTGGACATAGTTTAGGAGAATATGTTGCTCTTTCTGCATCAGGAATAATTGAGGAAAGGTTCCTTTATACACTTTTAGAAAGCAGAGGGAGAGCAATAATTGAAGGTGGAGGAGAAGAAGGAAAAATGATGGCTATTGGATTGCCTGAAAGGGAAGTAAAAAATTTAATAAGTGGATATGAAGTATATATTGCAAACTTAAATTCACCTTCTCAAACAATAATTGCTGGTAGAATAGAAGAACTTGAAAAATTAAAAGATGCCTTAAAAGGGAAAAAAATAAAAAGCAAAATTATAAATGTAAGTTGTGCTTTTCATTCTCCATTTATGGAAAAAGCAAAAACAATTTTTGATGAGAAATTAAAGAAAGTTGAATTTAAAAAAGGAAAATTCCCTGTTTATTCAAACTTAACAGGGGAAAAATATCCTGATAACATGGATGAAATAAGAAATATATTAAGTGAACATTTAATAAAAGAAGTCCGATTTATTGATGAAATTGAAAATATGTATAGAGATGGAAGTAGGGTCTTTATTGAAGTTGGTCCGGGTAATGTTTTAACTGGTCTTGTTAACTCAATTCTTTCAGGCAAAAATTTCATTTCAATTACAATTGATAAAAAAGACGAAATTGAAGGACTTTTATCAGTTCTTGCTATTTGTTTTCTTTATAATAAACATACCTTATATAAGATATTCAATTAAATGGATTAACTGAAAATCACACAGGCAAAGTTAGATATGTCTTGACAGAAAAAAAGAAAGGGGTAAAATAATAAAAAAGAGAAATAATGAAAAGAATAGGATGTAGTAATAAGAGGGAAGAAGTAATAGTGAAGAGAAGGAATTCTCTCTCTCTGCGAGTATCTTTTTGTTTTTCCCTTATAATCACAATTCCTTTTTTAATAATCACAAAATTTTCTTTTATAAATTCAATTATTTTATCAGGAGT
>DAOOVW010000033.1 GCA_035370465.1 bacterium
CGATGAATACCAGCAATTACAAGACCTGCAATATGAGCAATATCTGCAAGTAAGTATGCACCAATTTCTTTTGCAATTTGATAGAATTTATCAAAATCAATAATTCTTGAATAAGAACTACTTCCACATACAATCATTTTTACTTTTTCCCTTAAAGCAATTTCTCTTACATTATCATAATCAATCAATTCCGTATCTTTATTAACTCCATAAAATTTTACATTATAAAGTTTTCCTGAAAAGTTCATAGGAGTCCCATGGGTGAGATGACCTCCATCTTTTATATTCATCGCAAGGATTTTATCACCTGGTTTTAAAACAGAAAAATAAACAGACATATTTGCCTGACTTCCTGAATGTGGTTGAACATTAGCATGTTGGGAGTGAAATAGTTTTTTTGCTCTTTCTATTGCAATTGTTTCAACAATATCAACAAATTTACATCCCCCATAATATCTGTGTCCGGGATATCCTTCTGCATATTTATTGGTAAAAACAGAACCAACAACTTTTAGAACATTTTTACTAACAATATTCTCAGAAGGAATTAAATTTATTGTTTCTCTTTGTTTTTTTGTTTCTCCAACCAGCGCTTTATAAATTTCAGGGTCAAATTTTTTTAGCATCTTCAATCTCCTTTAATGATAAATATGAAAAATCAGCAAAATGACTGAACAATTGATTTATTTTATTTAAAAGT
Organism: bacterium; assembly: GCA_035370465.1. Taxonomy (NCBI): domain Bacteria; species bacterium. The sequence continues at coordinate 701 of DAOOVW010000033.1, forward strand.
GAAAGTCGGTTATTTCTTAATTTTTCATCAGGACTCATAACAAGAACTTCATCAAAAAAATTATCAACTATATCTCTCCACTCAGCAAATGTATTCAATAAAGCAGAAAAATTATTTTCTTCATTCAATTTTAAATATTTCTCTTTTTGTTTTTTATAAAATTCATAAAGTTTTTTTTCTTCATCTTCAACAAGTAAATTCTCATCAAATTGTCCAAAACTAATTTTCCTTTCTCCTGCTTGTTTTAAAATATTTGCAATTCTTACAAATGGGACAAAAACATCAATCCCTTTTTCTGTTTTTAAAAATTCCTTTAATGCATCTATTTTTTTTCTCAAAGTCAATAAATTTTCTTTTTCAACTGAAATAACTGATTTTCTTATTCCTGGTATAATATCTTCAACTGCAAGAAGGTTATCCACCCGTTGTAAAAAGAAATTTAAGATTTTTTCTACTATTTTTTCTTCATTGTTATTAAAAACAAAAAGAGCTTCTTTTATACTTTCTTTTAATGGGAAATTTAATTCTTTTTTCCATATTATCTCTATTATACCGTTTGCCATTTTTTTTAGTCCATATGGGTCAGTACTTGCAGTTGGTTCAATTCCTTCAATTATAAAACATACAAGTGTTTCTAACTTATCAATGATTGAAACAATACATCCTTCTTTAAATTCAGGGATTTTATCTCCTGTAAATTCTGGTAAATAATGTTCTTCTATAGAAAGAGAAATAACTTTTTCATAGCCCTCTTTTTCAGCATAAATTCTCCCAATAACTCCCTGTAATTCGGGAAACTCTGTAACCATTAAAGTTGCAAGATCATTTTTACATAATGAAATAATTTCTTTTATATTTTTTTCTTCTGTCTCACTTATATCTAATTTTTCTTTCAGGCATTCAAAAATTTTTTGAAGTCGTTCAACTCTTTCATATATTGAACCCCATTTTGGGTGAAAGACAATTTTTTTTAAATCATCTAAATATAGTTTCAATGGCTTTTGTGTATCCATTTTAATGAAAAAGTTTGCATCTTCAAGTTTATTGATTATTACACTTTCATAATTTGTTTTTATTTCTTCTTTGTCAACTCCATCAAGAACTATTATAAATTTATTATATAAACTACTGTCAGAAGTAAAAAGAGGAATACATTTCAATTTTTTTATAACGACTTCTTTTACTCTATCAGGAATACCCTTATATTTTTCAGAAATTTCTCCTATTTTTAAGATTGGATATTCAACTAAATTTGATATATTCTTTACCAAATTTTCATCATATCTACATTGAAATGGCAATGAATTTTTTATTTTTTCTTCAATAAATTTTTCTCTTACATTCTGGTCAAAAATCACAAAATTTTTAAGCATCTTATCAGGATATTCTTTTATGTGTTTAATTTTTATTTTTTTAGGAGATAGAACTCTATGACCAGAAGTAAAATTTGAACTTTTAATATTTCCATATTTTATTGGAATTGTTTTATTATCAAATAAAGATAATATAGACCTTATGGGTCTTATAAATTTTATGTTTTCTTCATTCCAGTTCATTGACCTTGGGATTTCAATTTTTTTAAGAGAGGTTAAGAAAATATCAGGAAGAAGTTTATATGTTTTATTCCCTTTTTCTTTTTTTATCGCTACCAGAACCTTTTTATTATTTTTTTCTTTTATTTTTAATTGATTAACTTTTACATTTTGGCTCTCTGCAAATTTTATTGCTGGTAAAGTATATTTTCCATTTTTATCAATTCCAATATCTGCTGGGGGACCTGAAATTTCTGCAATATAGTCGTTTTGAAAAGGTGAGACATTTTTTCCATATAAAATAATTCTTCTATTTGTATAAAAAAGAGAAATTTCCTCAAAATTAATTCTTTTTTCTTTAATTTCTCTTGTAAAAACAGGGATAAAATTTTCTTTAAAATATTCTCCAATCCATTCAGGTAAGTCCTCACATCCAATTTCAATTATAAAATAACTCATTTTTCTCCTGTGGTTAATGTTTTACAATTATATTAAATTTTCTTCCCTCTTTCAATTTTTTAATAATAAGTTAAAATATTCTTAAATAGGATAATATAATTTGACTTTTTTGAAGAATATCTTAGATTTTATAATTTAAAATTTAGAGGTTTTAAAATAAAAGTGTCACATTTCATTTTGTCGACAATTTTCAAAAGGTATATTTTAATTATAAAATAAGAGAATTAAATTCGAAAAGTAATTTTGCAAGACCAATTTAAAGAGAGGAAGAAAAATAGGACAAAATTTTAGTTTTGTTTTTTCAGAGAGTTTGTTAGCAGAAGTGGCAGGTATTCCTCAGATTAAATTGCATTTTGATGTAGAAGCAATTTGTAATGCATATGAGAAAATTAAACCTATTGCTAAAAGATTGGATGTAGAAGCACCTGTACCAAGAATAGCAGGATTTTGCTATCCTCATATAGCATCTTTGGGAGCAAAAATTGTTTTTCCTGAAGATGGTGAGCCAAAACCATTTCCAATTATAAAAAGTCCAGAAGAAATTGATAATTTAACAGAACCCAAAGATTATTTAAATGCACCTATAATTCAAGAAAGATTAAGAGTTTGTTATGAAATAAAAAAGCGTTATCCAAAAAGCCCTAATTTTATTGGGCATCTTTTTGAGGGACCAATAACCACTGCTGTGTTAATTATGGGTTCAGGTTTTTTAACTCTTCCATATGATGACCCTGAAAAAGCACATAAACTTTTAAATTTCAGTGTTAAAAGTGCGTTAAATTATGCAAATACACTTTGTAATTATTTTGGAGAACCAATACAACCAGGTTCTAAAGGTCTTCCTGATGATTTTGCAGGAATGTTCCCACCAAAAATTTTCAAAGAATTTGTTGCTCCATACTGGGAAAAAATTTATCAAGGAAATAAAGCAACAGAAAGGTATCTTCATAGTGAATTGTTAAGGTTAGAACACTTGCCTTTTCTTAAAGAACTAAATATAGAAAAATTTGACCCAAGTGCTGACCAATATCTTAATCCAGAGTTATTATCTAAATATTGTCCATGTAAGTTTACTTCTCGCATATTACCATGGGAAATTAGGGACTTATCTGAAGATGAATTAGTTGAATTATATAAAGAAAGAGCGAAATTTAAACCATCTTGTATAAGTTTTTACCTTGGTTGCTTAAAAGACGAACCCAAAATTAAATGTCTTCTAAAAATAGCAAGAGAATTAAAAGAAAAGTAAAAATAGGAGAGAAAAAAATGGATAAAATAAAGTTTGACGACTTATTATATATGAGAAAAGGTGATAAAAATTTAACTATGGGACAGAGTCCATCTAAAATTGAAAAAATTATTACTGTTGAAGAGTGGGAAGTAAAAGCAAAAGCCCTAAGAGAAATTTTCTTACAGATGTTAGGAGAAATACCTCAAATTTCTTGCCCTCTATCCTCAAAAATAATTGAGGAAAATAATTGTGGAGATTATATTAAACGTAAAATTGAATATTTTGTAGAGCCTGATGAAAAAATTTCTGCTTATGTTTTAATTCCAAAAAATTTAAAAACCAAAGTGCCTGCTGTTTTATGTATTCATCCAACAACACCCTTGGGAAAAGAACAAACAATAGGCAATGACAATACTGAAAAGGGACAGGATAGAGCATATGCACTTCATTTAGTTAAGCGTGGGTATATAACTATGTCTTATGACCTTCTGACTGCAGGGGAACGTTGTTATAAAGGATATGCACCTTTTGATACAGCGCCATTTTATAAAAAATATCCAAAATGGTCAGTAAGAGGAAAAGATTTATGGGATGTAAGTAGAGCAATAGATTTTCTTCAATCAATGGACGAAGTTGATTCAGAAAGAATTGGGTCTATTGGGCATTCTCAGGGTGGCGGAATTACTATTCATTCAATGGTATTAGATAAAAGAATTAAAGTTGGTATTTCCAGTTGTGGAATGTGGCCAGAAAGGTTATCTAAAAATCCTTTCAACTGGGCCCGGACTGGATGGTGGGTAGGTATTCCTTTTTTAAGACCATATTGTTATACAGGTAAACATTTTCCCTTAGATATGCATGAATATCTGGGGCTTATTGCTCCGAGAGCAATAATGAATATTTCTGCATTAAATGATTGTATGTACACAATAGAAGAAGAAAATATCACCAGGGGTGCTTTTAATAACCTGAGTGAGAATGTATCAAAAGTTTTTTCGCTATATAAAACAGAGAATAACTTTAAAAATATTCTCCACATGAACGGGCATAGTTTTTTATTAGAACAAAGAGAAATTGCCTATGCTTTTTTAGATAAAAGATTAAGAGGTAATAATATTTAGTGAATTATATATTCAGGAAGTGCTTGGAATATTTACGAAAAATCTATAAATTTATGGATAGTTAATTCCCTATTTGTAAGTGGAAATAAATATTACCAAAGGAGAAATATGGAGAAAATAGCACTTTTAAATGCAAAAATTATTGATGGCAAAAATTCTATCCCGATTTCTTCTTGTTCAGTTCTCTTAAACAATTCTTTTATTGAAGATATAATTGTAAACAAAAAAATTTCTATTGGAGAAAATTATAGAAAAATAGATGTAAAAAATAATACTCTATTGCCACTATTTATTGATGGACATATGCATATAAGTGGTGAGCCAGGAAGATTAGACCACTTTGGACATATAAAAGCAAATTTAGGTGCGGTAGGTAAATTACAGGAATGTCTCTTATGGGGAACTGGTGTTGTAGCACATGCAGCAGGTTCTATAGAAAATGTAATACTTCGTGATTTAATAAATTCTGGCTCTATTTTAGGGTGTTCTGAAATGTTAGTGGGAGGGGCTATTACACCAACCTGTGGGCATGTGAGAGGTAAAAGTGCAGATGGCCCCTGGGAAATAAGAAAAGCAGTAAGAGAGATGATAGGAGCAAATGTTGATTTTATAAAAACAACTGCATCTGGTGGATTTCAATGGGAACATGAGAAATTAACTCATACTGATTATACTTATGAAGAACTAAAAGTCCTTGTTGAGCAAACTCATTCAAGAGAGAAAAAAGTCCATGTTCATGCTCATGCTGACCCTGGCATTTCTAATGCTATTTCTGCTGGATGTGATGTTATTTTACATGGTGTCTTAATAAATGATATTTGTTTGGAGAAAATTGTAGAAAAAGGTCTCTGGTATATGCCAACATTATATATAACAAGCGAAAAAGTTTTTGAAAACCCTAATTTGCCAATTTATATGAGAGAAAGGATGAAAGAAGTAAATCCATTTCATCGTGAGGCAGTAGGAAAAGCATTAAAGATAGGAGTAAAAATAATAACAGGAACAGATGGTGGACCTGGTTCTATTATGTATGAAATATATGAATTGGTTAAATGTGGTTTTTCTCCAATGGAAGCAATTATTACTGCTACTTCAAAAACAGCAGAGGCATTTGGAATACTTAATAGAACAGGAACAATAGAAAAGGGTAAAAATGCAGATTTGATGGTAATTGAAGGGGACCCGTTAACTGATATTTCTATTCTTTGTAAAAAAGAATCTATTCTAATGATAACAAAAAAGGGGAAAATAATTTTTAACCAATTTGAACAAGTAAAAAAATAAAAAATGGAAAATTCAAAAAATTCTCTTGTCCGTCTTATTGTAAAAGGTGTTGATAAATGTAAGTCAAATTTTGATAAAAAAACAGGGCGATTTCTTGCTGAAAATGGTGGATGGGCAGTTACAAACCAGGATGTAATATTTCCATTAAGTTATCTTTATGTAAATAAGCATCCAGAAAATCCTTATTATAAAAATGATGAAATTTTGAATTTGTGTTTTTGTGGAGGAGATGCTTTAAGGAATGCCCAAGATGCTGATGGGAAAGTTGAATTTGTCAAAATTGATGGTTCAAAATGGGGAAAGACCTATATGTGCTGGTCTATGTTTCACTGGCTTGAGACATTTCGTCTTTTGAAAAATTTTCTTCCATCTGAACGCGCTAATAGTTGGCAGGAAGGTCTTTATATTGCTTTTGAAGGTATTTTTAAAGAACTTCAAAAATCAAAAGTACATAATATCCCTACATGGAATGCAATGGCTATTTTTAAAGCAGGTTTGACTTTCCAAAATGAAAAATGGCAAAAATATGCAAAGGAATTTATTAAAAAAGTAGTTAAATCAATGAATCCAGATGGCTATTGGCAAGAAGGACAAGGTCCCACAACTTCTTATAATCTTGTATATGTTCATTCCTTAGGACTTTATTATTGTGCATCAAAAGATGAATTTGTTATTCCATCCCTTAAAACAGCAACTAATTTTCATATTCATTTTACTTATCCTGACGGTTCTCTCGTAGAAACAATTGATGGTAGAGTGAAGTATAATTCTAATCCATCTTGTATGGGCCTTCCTGGTTTTCTTACAACAGAAAAAGGCAAAAGATTTAGTGCATTTTTGGTAAAAAATCTTTGTTTGAAAAACCCAAAAGGTCTTTGTTCGCCATATTTAACTTCTGCTTTAGAAATATGGCCTGATGAGATAAAACCGAAAGATAAAATTATTCAGGAATTAACAGAATATTCAAGGGTATATAATGGGAATGCTATTGTAAGAAAACATAAAAATTTTTATACCTGTCTTTCAGGTTATGTAGCTCCTGCAAAAATTCAGTCAGAGTTATCAAATAATAGATGGATACAGGATAGGTCAAATTTTGTTTCAATCTGGTATAAGTTATGTGGACTTATTATAGGAGGAGGTAATTCAAAAGAACAACCTACCTGGGCAAATTTTTCTCTATGGAAAGGAACATTTCGGCTATGGTGTCCTGATGCAAGTCAAGTATTTTCAAAGGAAAATGAAGATAAAGTAATATTGGATTTTGCAGGTACAAAATGTTCAATATCGGTTAGGTTTTCAGGAGAAAAACAGGTAAAAATAATGTTTGAAGTTATTAAATTTTCAGGGGCAGATAAAATTCAATCATCCCTTCTTTTGTGTCTTGAAAAAGGGACAAGAGTTAAATGTGGAAAATATAAATTTATTGTTGACCCTATTTATTCAGAAGTTATTTTTGTTAAAAAGAGTCAAACTATCCAGACAAAACATTATCTTATAAAATCGTTAAAGAAACATACATTTTTTTATTGGCCAGAATATCCTTTTAATCCTTATGCAATAAATGGTGCTTCTCCTCCTGAATCTGCTCGTGGAAAGTTAATATTTGAACTCACTTCCAAATCACCTAAAAATGAAATTTTAATACGAGTAAAATAATTTTTAAATAAAAATTGAAGAAACAAAAGAAGAAGCAAAAAATGGATAAATTAAAATCTTACCCTTTAGATAAAAAAGTAAAGGAACTTTTTGAACGACAAAGACAATTTTCTAAAAAATGGGAATCTACAAGAATTACAAAGGAGATTTATATTGAATTAAGCGAATCAATTGTAAGAGTTGCTGTTTCCTGGCAGGATAAAGGAGGTAGAATAATAGACCCTTATAAGAAAGAAGAAACATCTACTGCTACAGCCCGTTTTGTAGGTGCATTAGGATTTTTGATTAGGACGGGACATTGTTTGGATTTAATTGATATTTGTATAAAAAGTATGAATAGGGCATGTGAAGACCTATATTATTCGTTTGAGAGACCACATATCAGTGGACCAGAATTTTATGTTAAAGAATGTATGCAGGGATATTTGGCATTAAAGGATAAAGTAGATAAAAAATTGGTTAAAAAATGGGAAAAGTATCTTGGTGAATATGACCCAGAAAAAAATTATGTAGCAGTTCTTTCTAAAAATAAGCCAGAAGATATTCATAATTTTTGCACATTTGGTTTAGCAGGGGAGAGTTTTAAGAAAGCATATAAAATAGCAGATAATTCTGATTTCATAGAAAGGCATTTAGAGACACAGATACAATTTTTCACTGAATATGGGATGTATAGAGACCCAAATGACCCAATGACTTATGATTGGACAGCGAGGATGAATTTATCATTATTGGAATATTTTGGATATAAAGGGAAATATTCTAAAGATTTGAATGAGATTTTAAGAAGAGGAGGATTAACAACGCTTTTGTTTTTATCTACAACTGGTGAATCGCCTTTTGGAGGCAGAAGTAATCAATATCATTTCAATGAAGCGACAATATCTTTAATTTGTGAGTATGAGGCAAACAGATATAAAAGACAAGGGGAACTACAAATTGCAGGTGCTTTCAAACGCACTGCTAGACTAACTGCCTTATCAATTAAAAGATGGTTAGGATTATCCCCTTTTAGACATATTAAAAATAGTTTCCCTCCTGAAATCCAACATGGATGGCAACGCGGTTATGGTTTTTTTAGTGCTTATTCTTTACTTATTGCCAGTCAATTTGGTTTTGCATATCTTTTAGCAGATGACTCAATTGAGGAAAGACAAACTCTTTATGAAATTGGTGGATATATTTTGAACTTACCGGATGCTTTTCATAAAGTATTTGCTACATGTTGTGGTTATCATATAGAAATAGACACAAAGGCAGATAACAATTATGATGCAACTGGTTTAGGAAGAATTCATAAAATTTCAATTCCAACTGAACTTGGGCTATCAACACCTATTGCTTCAAAACCAAATTATTCTGTGTCAGTTGAACCATCATTAAGAAATGTATCTATTGGTCCTGGCTGGGAGGATAAGGTAGGAAATAAATATTATCTTTCTGATTTAAGTGATAAAATAGAAGATGTCCAAGTAAAAATTATTAAGGAAGAAACAGAAGAAGTTAAATTTGAAGTTATATATAAAGGGAAATTTGAAAATAGAATAAAAGAGGCATATACAATAAATAAAGAAGGGATAGAAATAGAGGATGAAATAAGTGGTAGTGTAAAAGATATTTTAGTGCAAATTCCTTTATTACAGACAGATGGGGAAAATATTTCTGATATTAAGATAGGAAATAAAAAATTTGAAGTAAAATATCTAAATTGTATTTATAAAGTTGAATGTTTAGATTCTGGTGTAGTTGATACTTTTGTTGAGCCATTTTCTGCACCTAATAGAAATGGAATTTATAAAGTTGGTTGTTTTAAGACAAAAGGAAATTTTATTAAATACAAACTTTCATTAGAAAAGTGTAAAAAATAAAAGGAGATTTTTAATTATGAATAAAAAAATATTGGAAAATTTAAGAAAGGGAGTATTTATTCCTGCTCATCCTTTAGCACTTACAAAAGAAAGAAAATTAGATGAAAAAAGGCAAAAGGGATTAACTAAATATTATATTGAATCAGGTGTTGGGGGTATTGCAGTTGGAGTTCACACAACTCAATTTGAAATTCACAATCCCAAAGTAGGACTTTACAAACCTGTTCTCCAGTTGGCAATAGAAACAATTAAAGAATATAAACTTGAAGATGAAATAATTAAAGTTGCTGGAATATGTGGGAAGACAGAACAAGCAACAAAAGAAGGTGAAATAGCAAGGGATATGGGGTATGATGCAGGTCTTTTAAATTTAGGAACTTTTACAGATGAAAAAGATGATGATATTTTGATTGAACATACAAAAGAAGTATCTCGTATTATTCCTGTATTTGGTTTTTATCTTCAACCAGCAACTGGTGGAAGAGAATTAAGTTTTTCATTTTGGTGTAAATTTTTCCAAATAGATAATGTTATTGCAGTAAAAGTTGCCCCTTTTGATAGATATAGAACAATAGATGTAATAAGAGCAATTGTAGAAACAGGAAGAGAAAAAGATATTGCTGTTTATACTGGAAATGATGATAATATTATTATTGATTTAATTACTCCTTTCAAATTTAATAATAAAATTATAAGGATTGTTGGAGGTTTATTGGGACATTGGGCATTTTGGACAAAAAAGAGTGTTGATATATTTAATGAGATAAAAGAAATAATTAAAGAAAATAGTCCTATCCCACAAGAGATTTTAACACTTTCCGCAGCAATAACAGATGTAAATAGTGCTGTTTTTGATGCCAATAACAAATTTTCTGGGTGTATTCCTGGTATAAATGAAATTTTGAGAAGGTCCGGACTTCTTGAAGGAAATTGGTGTATTAACCAGGATATTACACTTTCTCCTGGTCAGAAAGAAGAAATTGATAGAATTTTTAGTGAGTATTCATATTTAAGGGATGATGAATTTGTAAAAAAAAATCTAAATAAATGGATAAAATAGAGGAATTAAAAAAATTATATGAAGATAGAAATTTAAGAAGAGAAATTGAAAAAAGGATAAAAGAAATTATAGGTATAGATTTATCTGCGAAATATGGTAATTTCTACCTAAAAAATCCTCTTATTGTTGCGCCTGGTCAACTTACAAGAACACAAACTCAGATAAGGCAAATACGAGAGGCGAACTTTGGTGGTTGTGTTTTAAAATCAGTTGTTGGGGAAGATAAAGAAGGTAATTGCAGTATGGAACTTTACAGAACTCCACCTACTTATTTAAAAAGTATTTATGAAAATTATGATATTGATAAGAAATTTCCTATAATACATTGGGATGGTAGGGGAGATACAAGAAATTTAGATGAGTATTTATACTTTGCAGAAGATGTTTTTAAATATGAAAAAGATAATGAATTTCTAATCATATCTTCAATAATTGCTCATTTTCCATTACCTGATGAAGAAATAAAAAAAGATGAATGGATATATACAACAGAGAAATTATATAATGTGGGTGCAAGGATATTTGAAATTGATTTTTGCCCCCAGTTGGAGAAAGAAGAAGAAAAGATTGAAAAAGAGAATATATTGAGATGGTATAAAAATATTCCTTCTATTATAAAATCAGTAAAAAAAGATATATCTGTTTTTCCAAAAATTATGAACCTTGAGTTTGGGATTGATTTCCAGATTGAAATGGTAAAAGCGGCAGTTGAAGGAAAAGCAGATGGAGTTGTTATTGCAAACAGGATTTTTAAAAAAGAATTTGGATGTGCTCATGGTGGAAAAGAATTGAAGGAAAGGAATATACAACAGATAAAGGAAGTAAAAAAATTATTTCCAGATGTTCATATTTCTGCAACTGGTGGAATTTATACTGGTAAGGACATTCTTGATTATATTCAAGTTGGGGCAGAAAATGTGCAACTTTTAAGTTTTCTTATGGGCAAGAGTTCAATAAATTTTGGAATTGAAGGGACAAAATTTGAAAAAGTTTTTTATTTTCTTTTATTTGACTCTGAAACTGGTTTACTCCCTCTCCTAAAAATCAATGTTTTTTAAATTATAATTTATTGTAAAATAATACAATATGTTAACCTAAAAAGATATTTTTTAATCACTTTTCTGTTAGTGGAAAAAATTAGATGAGGGGAAAAGAAATAATTAACTAAAATTTTGGCAGAACCAAAAATATAACAAGGAGGAGAAAAATGGAGGAGAAAATAAAAGTAGGTGTTATTGGACTAAGGATGGGATTATCACATATTGAAGGTTATAGAAGAAATCCTTATACAGAGGTTTATGGGATATGTGATACTGATGAGAAACTATTAGAAAAGACAAAGCAGGAGTATAATATTAAAATCGCAGTTAATGACTATAAAGAACTTATAAATATACCAGAAATTTCTATTATTTCTATTGCTTCTCCTGATTTTTTTCATTGTCAGCAGGCAATTTATGCTTTAAAAAATGGGAAAAATGTTTTGTGTGAAAAACCAATGACACCAACAATTGAGGAGGCAAAAGAAATTGTTAAAGTAGTGAAAGAAACAGGCAAAAAGTTTATGGTAGGACAGGTTTGTAGATATGCTCCAGGTTTTGTTCTTGCGAAAAAGATGGTAGAAAATGGAGATATAGGGGAATTGTTTTTTGTAGAAAGTGAATATGCTCACGATTATTCAAAAACGACAGGAATTGGTAATTGGAGAAAAGATAAAAGGAGAGAACCATTTCTTGGTGGTGGTTGTCATGCAGTAGACCTTTTAAGATGGATTGCAGGAGACCCTATTGAAGTTAGTGCATATTCAAATCATAAGTGTTTGGTTGACTGGCCTGTTGATGATTGTACTATTGCTATATATAAATTTCCAGATGGGGTTATTGGAAAGGTTTTTGTTTCCATTGGCTGTATTAGACCGTATACAATGAGAAGTGTTTTTTATGGAAAAGAAGGGACAATTATATGTGATAATACAAGTCCACAAATTTATTTATGCTCAAAGAAATATTATAGGGAGAAATCAAATTTTAATTTTGCTTCTTTTCCTGTTAATCTTGCTTCTCACAATGTAAGTGCAGAGATAGATGAATTTGTAGATTGTATTATAAATAATAAGGAAGTACCAACAAATGAAATAGAAGGTGCAAAAACAGTGATATCTTGTTTAAAAGCAGTTGAGAGTGCAAAAAAGGGGAAACCCTTAAAAATAGGGGGCGAATTATGAAAGCAGGATTTTTTCAATTAGATATTACACCTTTTATAGGAATGGAAAGACCAAGTGGATATAGAAAGGCATATGCAGATTTTATTCATGACCCAACAAAAGTAAGAAGTTGTATTATAGAAGATGGGAATGAAGAAGTTGCTATCGTTGTATCAGATACATTAGTTTCACCACCAAGAGAAAATGTTATTGAAATAAAAGAAGAAATTGAAAAGAAAGTTGGAATAAAAAAAGAGAATATCTTAATTGGTGCAACTCATACGCATTCAGCAGGCCCTTTATTTTTCCCATTTAATTATCAGGATGCTGACCCCCTTACAAAAAAACTCATTTCTGAATATTCAACTATTTCTGACCCATTTTACTATGAAATTTTTAAAAGGAAAGTTGTTGATTCTTTAATATGTGCTGAAAAAAAGAAAGAAGATGTTATATGTAATGTCGGTTATGGATATGAAGATAAAGTAAGTTTTAACAGAAGATTTAAAATGAAGAATAATAGAGTTTATACACATCCTGGTAAAAACAATCCTGATATAATAGAGCCAGCAGGCCCAATAGACCATTCTGTTGGTGTTTTAACCTTCTGGAATAAAGATAAAAGTCCAATAGGGACTTTTATAAATTTTGCCTGCCATTTGACGACAGGTCCAGGAGGTATTTCTGCTGATTGGTTATTTTATACTGAAAAAATAATAAAAAAAATATTTGAAGATATGGATATAATATTATTACAGGGAGCAAGTGGAGATATAACACAGGTAAATAATTTATCAGATAGAGTTGATTTTGGTGAAAAGATATCACATTTCGTTGGGACAAGAGTTGGGCTTGAGGCATTGAAAATTATTTTGACAGAAGAAAAAGGGTCTCTTTCTCCATTGAAAATTAAAAATAAAATAATTAATGTAAAAAGAAGAAAACAATCAGAGGAAAAATTAAAAATGGCAAGAGAAATTGTAGAAAATGGATTAAAGAATGAAAATATAAGACAAACAACTGAATGGACATTTGCAAAAGAAAGAATAATTCTTGATTATTTAACAAAGAAACAACCAGAAGTTGAAATAGAAATTCAGGCAATTCAAATTGGTCCTGTTATAATAATTTCAAGTCCTGGAGAAATTTTTTCTTCAACTGGACTTAAAGTAAAAAAGGCATCACATTTTCCAATAACTTTTTTTGTTGAACTTTCGAATGGATTTCTTGGATATATACCGGATAGGAAAGCATTTCTTCCGACGGGCGGTGGATTTGAGACGGTTTTAACAAGTGAATCAAATTTAGAGGTTGATGCAGAAGAAAAAATTATAGAAGAGAGTTTAAAACTAATGAAGGAATTTAAACCAGGGGAATTACCAGAATATGATAAAATAACATCAAAACCACAGGTATGGAGTTATGGGATATTAGGTCCTGATATTGATTAAAATGGAAATTATTGATATACATGTTCATCCAAGACAGGATAAAGAATTAAAAGAGGTAGAGAATTTAATAAATTTTGCTAAGAAATTAAATATTACAAGAATAAATTTTCTTGGAGATGTTCTTTATTATGGATATCATCCAAATAATGAGCAAATAAAAAAAATAAATGACCTGACAATAAAACTTGTAAAAAAATATCCTTGTTTTTTTTCAGGTTTTTGTTTTGTAAATCCTGAACATGATAAAAAATTTATTAAGCAAGAAATTGAAAGGTGCATAGTTAAAGGGAATTTAAAAGGAATAAAACTTGAAGCATCCTGTAATGCATCTGATAAAAGGGTCTTTAAAGTTGCAGAAATTGCAGAGAAATTAAATGTGCCAATATTACATCATGCATGGGATACAACCAATATAAATAGTAGGTGGGGTCCAGAAGTATGTCAGTCAGACCCAGAAGATATTGCAATTTTAGCAAAAAAATTTCCAAAAGTTAAAATAATAATGGCTCATTTAATTGCTTGTGGAGTAAGAGGAATTTTAGAAATTAAAAATTTTGATAATGTTTGGGCAGAAATATCAGGAGGACAACCAGTTACAGGGATAATGGAATATGCAGTGAAAAAGATGGGGGCAGAGAGGATATTATTTGGTTCAGATTGTCCTGGTAGGGATTTTTCTGCTCAACTTTCAAAAGTATATGGAGCAAAAATAACAGCAAGAGAAAAAGAACTAATACTTGGTATAAATGCAAAAAATTTATTAGGGCTAAAATGATAATTGACATAAACATAAATTGGGGAAACTGGCCATTTGGGAATTTATATTTTAATTCATTTAGAAATTATATTAATAAAATTAAAAATAAAGGAATAGAAGAGGGATTTATTTCACCAATTGATGGTATTTTTTCTCCTGACCCTGATATTCTAAATGAAAAAGTTATAAAAAAATTAAATAAGCAAAACAACTTTAAATGTCTACCTATTATAAATCCCAAAATTAAAAATTGGCAAGAGATATTAGAAAAGTATAATAAAGAATATAAAATTAAAATTATAAAAATTGTTCCATCATTCCATAGATATTCAATTATTGAAAAAGATGTCTATAAATTTTTTGAAAAACTTTGTCAATTAGATATGAGTCCTGTAATTCAAAAAAGATTTGAAGATGAAAGGTCAAAAAGCCCTGTTTTAAATCTTAAGGATATAGAAATAAAACAAATTGAAAAAATTTCAAAGGACTTTCCAGAATTAAAAATAATTATCTTATGTCTTTATTGGCATGAGGTAATTAAACTTTCTGAAAAGTGTAAAAACTTATATTTTGATATTTCTTTTATTGAATGTCTTGATACACTTGGAGCACTTTTAAAATATATTTCAGAAGATAGGGTTATCTTTGGTTCAAATGTTCCTTTTTTATATCCTGAATCATCTATATTAAAACTTCAATATTCAACTATTACAAAAGAACAATTTGATAAAATATCATTTAAAAATTTATCATCTTTTCTTGCAAAATAAAACAAATTATAGTAAAAATAAACATAAAAACCTTTAACAAAAAATGGAGGAAGGAATGAAAGTAAAAATATCTTTTATTGGATGTGGTGGAATAGCAGGAGCGCATATGTCTGCACTTTCAAAAATTGAAGATGTTGAATTTGTTGCTTTTTGTGATGTTGTAGAAGAAAAGGCAAAACAAAAGGCACAAATTTATGGAGGTAAGGTCTTTACAGATTATAAAAAAATGCTTGATGAGGAAAAAGTTGATGCTTGTTATATATGTATTCCGCCTTTTGCTCATGATGGACAGGAAGAATTATGTATTGAAAAAGGGATACCATTTTTTGTTGAAAAACCAGTCCATTTAGTTCTTGAAAAATGTAAAGAAATAGCGAAAAAAGTTGAAAAGAAGAATTTAATTACAGGCGTTGGGTATGTTTTAAGAAATTATGATGTTGTTAATAAAGCAAAAGAAGTAATAAAAAATGAAAAAATAGGTCTGGTTAGAGGAAAATATTTTGGACAGGTACCAGGTGCTGAAGGAAGTTGGTTACACAAAAAGGAATTATCAGGAGGACAATTGATTGAACAGGCAACTCATACAGTTGATATGATGAGATATTTAATTGGGGATGTAGAAGAAGTTTTTGCTTATAAGTTTGAAGGAATAAATAACAAAATTTATAAGGACTATAATGTTGAAGATGCATCTATTGTAGCAATGAAATTTAAAAATGGAGTAATTGGAAATTTAAGTTGTACATGGTTATGGAGTGGATGGTATTCTGGAGTTGAAATAGTTGGTAAAGGAGTAATGCTTACTTATGAGGGGAATTCATTAACAATAGATAAGGGTAATAAAAAAGAAATATATATTTCACAAGAAGATCCAATGTTAGTAGAAGATAAAAATTTTATAGAAGGTGTTAAGACAGGAAATAGTAAAATTATTAAATCAAATTATCAGGATGCAGTTAAAACACTTGAAGTTACACTAAAAAGTCATGAATCAATAGAAAAAGGAGTACCGGTAAAAATTTAATAATGAGGTAATTCTCTGCCTGTAAGGGTAGGACTCTTTATTTAAAGCCGTAAGAAGCATTATGCGGATAGGGAATAAATTACTTGGTACAATTTGTTTTTGTTCTGGTATTTTCTTCACTTATGTTCTGTATAATTTTAACAAGACAGGGAACTTAAAGAATTTTGGTAAATACTTACTCAACACATTAATTCCCTTGCCCGTAGGTCCACAGAATTTCTCTGGGCTACGCCTGAGGGGGTGGATTTCTCTATATCTCCTCTTATTAAACCCCGTCTGCTCAACTTATCTCTACCTTGCCTGCCCGTCTGAGCATTAGCGAAGGAGGGTAGGGCTGGTTCGTATGCTATATTTTAAACTGCCTGTGTAGAACAATCCCCCTCCCCCGTTGTGCTATCTGGGAGACGATAATGCACCAACTCTGCTTTGCTATTCCTACCTTCCTTAATCGGTTTATCAAAGGGGGAACTTATGGTAAGGGATGGGAGAAGGAGAAGTGGGAAAGGATATGATAGGTTTTAATATAATTTAGGAAGAAAAAGAGAAAAATCCGCAGGATCCCTACGGACGAGCCGGATTTGACATCTTTAAAATATGTTTTATAATTTTTGTAGTTAAAATTTTATGGATGGTTGCTTCTTGTTTTTACAGGGAAAAATAGACATTACCCCGTGGATCTTAAACATAAACAAGTTGAATAAATATTTATACATGCTTTTAAAAATGGAGGAGGGAGAATGGGGAAATTAGCAATAAATGGGGGAAAGAAAGTTGTTGATAAAG
>DAOOVW010000034.1 GCA_035370465.1 bacterium
GAATAACTGGCAGATAATTTATCTTACAATGGATGACCACATTAAAGATTTATTTAAAGAGGCATCCCATCTTTCTCCTGTTGATTTTAATTTATATTCCTTATAAATTTTTAACCCTGTGTTTATAAATGTAAAAATCACTGGCCCGCTTTTCCTCCAGACCAGGTCTGGGGAAATGGCAGAAAAAAAGGGTAGGGGGTTTTGCGGGAGATGGAGATGCTTGATAGAATTCCCCTCTTTGACAAAGAGGGTATCTCTTACCCACAAGTTCCCCCTTTGTAAACCGACTAAAGAAGCAAAGGGTAGCAAAGCAGAGTTGGTGCTTGTTTCCAAAATACTTCCCCCTTTGTAAAGGGGGATGGAGGGGGATTTATAAGCAAAACGGGGATGGAGGGGAATTTCAACCTTCTTCCCACAGGGGAGAAGGCAATAAGATATTTTTGACGATAATGGATTACCTTTCAAACGACAATTGAATTTGACAATTTTAAAAGTGTATTTTAAAATCAAATTGCGATATTAAAATGAAAACTATAAAATGGTGGTTTTATGGAAAATGTAGAATATAAAAAATATCTTATCAGTGTTTTTCTGCAGATTATCTCATATCTTTGCATTATAGTTATTATCTATGTCAAAAAAACATATTAAATGCGAATAGGAAAATATTTAATTTCAACTGGAGTTAATGGTCCAGGAAAAAGATTTGTAATTTGGTTTCAAGGATGTTCTTTCCATTGTAAAAGCTGCTTTAATCCTGAATTTTGGAATAAAAATGGTGGGAAGGTAATGAATGTTAAAGAAATGTTATCTATTATAGATAAATATTCTGGTATTGAAGGAGTTACATTTACAGGTGGAGAGCCTTTTCTTCAAAGTAAAGAGCTTTTATCTCTTTCAAAACTAATAAGATGTAAAAATTTAACTATTGTTTGTTTTACTGGATACCAATATGAAGATATTTTAAAAGGAAAAATTCCTTATGGTAAAGAATTACTGAATTATATAGATATACTTATTGATGGTAGATTTATTAAAGAAGAAAAGACATTTTTGATATGGAGGGGAAGTCGTAATCAGAAGGTATATTTTCTTTCAGAAAGATATAAATATCTAAAAGAATTTGTAGAAAAGGAAGGAATAAGTGAAGCAGAAATAAAAGTAGGCAAAAAAGGAATTTCTATAACTGGAATATTTGATATAAACTTTTGGGAAGAGTTAAAAAAAGTACTAAAAGAAAATGATTAGATGCCCTTATTGTTTACAAAGTGATGAACCAAAATCAACGAAGAATAATAATACAGAAGTATATACTTGTACAAAATGTAGATCTCTATTACCAAGGGATTTTGTTGAAGAGAATTATCCTAAAATGACAGTTGGTATTATTGGATTTACTGGGCATGGTAAAACAGTTTACTTAACATCACTTTTCTACTTATTAAAATTTATAAGAAGAAGTTCTTTATGGGAAAATTTTAATTGGCAGACGCTTGATGAAAATACTCATAAGATAGTATTTGAACATGTTTCTTTATTTGAGAAAGAGCATAAATTACCTAAATCTACCCCTGCGAATTTTCCTTTACCAGCAATTATTGAATTTTTTGATATGCCATTGATAGGTAATTGTTTTTTCACTTTTTATGATACTGCTGGAGCAGTGTATGAAGAAATTAATAGTATAACAAATATGGGAAAGTTTGTTGCATATGCAGATGTAGTTTTCTTTATTTTAAGTATACCTGATTGCAAAAGAAGAAAGGGAAGGAGTTGGCAGGATGAGATGGAAAGGTTTTTGGATATATATGTAAATGCAGTGTATAACCGACTTGGCATTTCACTGGAAAAATTTCAACATCTTATTGTTGTATTAACAAAAGCAGACCTTTTTATTGATGGAGAGGAAGAACCAGAACTTAAAGAATTTTTATTACAAGGTTCATATAATTGGTGGGGGTTAAAAAAAACAAGAAATGGAGAGTTTAGAAAAAAAATAAATGAAATAGCCAAGTTTTCAGAATTTATAGAAGATTGGCTTGAAGAGAAAGGAGGTGGTGGATTTATAAATTTAGCAAGAAGGAGATTTAAAAGTGTTAAATATACATTAATATCTGCAATAGGTTCTGCTCCAAAAGGTAAGAAATTGGTATCGCTTTCACCAGAGGATCCGAAGAGAGTAATAGACCCATTGATGTTAATAATACAAAAAATTTTTGAAGGAGAAGGAGAAGAGGAGCGAGTGGTAAGTGATACAGTGAAGGAGTTAACTACTTCTGAGCAAGTAACTCAACCAATTCCTGATAATGAAATTTTACAATCCATTTATACAAAAGTTCCAAAAAGGAAATCTTACTTTAGAAAAGGTGATTTTCATACTGTATTTTATCCTACCAAATTTTTAAATAGGAACGATATATCAGAAATAGAAAAAAGGATACATTTTCCAGGTGATATATTTGATGAAAAAATAACATTATTTTTTCAAGAAATACAAAAAAAGTGGTGTCTTGTAATTCTTAAAATCAAGAATTTACCTAATGAAAAAGATTCTTTAAATAGGGGGGGGTTATTTCTCTGTCATGCTTTTATATTTCCTGAAAATATATGGAAAAGAACAGGAGATTTATTGAGTTTAGTTAAATTTACAGAGGGATTTTCTTTTACAAAAATAAAAGATATTTTCAATTCACCATTTTTTGATAGAAGAAATGGGAATAGTAATAACATAAAAATTTTACCAGAGAAATTAGGAGAAATTTCTAATACACTTCCGAAATTATCTAATTTTAACTCTGATTTTGTCTGGAAAATTATTATATTGATGAATAGAATAGCCAGAGAAAAAAATAACAATATACCTGTAATTTTGAAAGGAAATCCAGAAAACATAACTGATTTTTTGAATAAAATTTTTGCCTATATTCCTGATGACTTTAAAGTTTTAATTGGGTTTGACTCATGTTTTGACAATGGCAATCTTGCTTCTTATCCTTTAAAAATAGTAGGATACAAAACAACTCTTCCAACAAATACCAGTTCTATTATTATTGATCTTGAAAAATCCATATTAAAAGTTCCTGATGGAATTGAAGAGTTATGTAATTCTCGAAGTTGTTTTGAAATATGGTTAAATTCTCTTCGTGAAAAAATTAAATATAAGGAAGAAATTGAGAAGGCATATAAACTTTCAGAGATTATTGAAGAAGGTAAAGATTATTCAGATAAAGAAATTTTAACAGGTGAAGACCAAAAGATATTTGTTTCCATAAATAAAGAAAGAATAATAGAGAGGTTTTATAGTTATTTAAAAGGTTTAATCTGGGAAGAAGTAGTAAAAGTAGTTATAAAGGAGATTTCTATTGATAAGATGTTTGAGATTTTTTTTGATAGAGGGAAAATTAAGGATATTTGTGGAAATATAGTAGGAGTAATTATAAGAGAGAAAATACCAATTATTCCAGGGAGAAGTTATATAAAAGAGGAGTTATTAAGTGAAGGGAATAATATAATCAGGGCGATGTGGAAACTTGCAAAAGGAGAGAAATTAAGTAATAAAGATATAGAGTGTTTGAAGGAAGATGAAAGGAGGGAATTTTTAAGGTATTTAGTTTTAACAGAGGAGGAGAAAGAAGATTGGCTGTTAGATATTTTAGGGACAAACAGGGATATTGTAGAACAACTCCTTAAAGATAATAAAATAAAAGATACATTAAATAAAGAAAGAATAATAGAGAGGTTTTATAGTTATTTAAAAGGTTTAATCTGGGAAGAAGTAGTAAAAGTAGTTATAAAGGAGATTTCTATTGATAAGATGTTTGAGATTTTTTTTGATAGAGGGAAAATTAAGGATATTTGTGGAAATATAGTAGGAGTAATTATAAGAGAGAAAATACCAATTATTCCAGGGAGAAGTTATATAAAAGAGGAGTTATTAAGTGAAGGGAATAATATAATCAGGGCGATGTGGAAACTTGCAAAAGGAGAGAAATTAAGTAATAAAGATATAGAGTGTTTGAAGGAAGATGAAAGGAGGGAATTTTTAAGGTATTTGGTTTTAACAGAGGAGGAGAAAGAAGATTGGTTGTTAGATATTTTAAGGACAAACAGGGATGTTTTAGAACAACTCCTTAAAGATAATAAAATAAAAGATACATTAAAACCAATTATTGAAGAAATACTACTTCAAAATAAACACCTTTTCAAAAAAACTTTTGATATTTTAGAAGAGGCAATTTTTTCAATAAATAATGAATATTTTGTTTTAGAATATCAACATTTACAAAGTCATGAAATATTTGTAAATGTTTTTATATCTCTTTTAAAATCGAAAAAAAAGGATGAGAAAACGGTTGAGGATATTTACAAATGGGTGAAAAAAAATTCTCCTGATAGAATAGAAGAAACGAGTGAAATTATCAAAGAATATCAAAACATTGACCCATATGATTTTAAGTTTATAGGTAAGTTGAAAAGATTTTTGAGAAAGATATGGAGTAAAAAGGGAATGTGATAAAATTATATAGAACAAAAACAAAAAAAAATATATAATTTAGTAAATACCCAGTCAATTGTATTGACTGAAGGTAGCAAGAATAAAAGTAAAAAAACAAAAAGATTTAAAGGTTTTTTCTCTCTACTTAGATATGACCGAGGCTAATATTTATATAGTTTATAAAAAACCTTTTGAAAGAGATTTCCAATGAGGAGTCAAGGGGAAAATGAGTGGATTAAAATATTCAAATGTTTATATAGAAGAACAAATTAGGAAAAAACAGGAAATAATATCCCAAATAGAGAATACAAAAGCAGAAATATTTATTTTGAAAGATAAAGGCAAAAATATTATAGGTGAATTTTCTCAAGGAATAAAAGAAGAATTTAAAATGGAAATAGAAAAATTTAAGAGTTGGCAGAAAAATAAAATACCAAATTTTTCTTTTTATATGTATATTCATGAACTTCAGGCAGTAAAAAAAGAAATGGAGGAATTTAAATGTATTGGGATGAAACAATTTAAAGCACTTTTAGAAATTAAAGAAAAAGCACCTAAAAAAATTCAGGCAGTAAAAAAAGAAATGGAGGAATTTAAAGGTATTGGGATGAAACAATTTAAATCATTTTTAGAAATTAAAGAAAAAACACTTAAAAAAATTCAGGCACTTAAAAATAAAATGGAAGAATTATCTATAATACTTAAAAGTATTGAAATATTATCTACAAAATGGCATCTTGAAGAATATGCAGAAATTGAAAAAGCAATTGACTTACTTTCCCATTCATTAGAAGAAGAAAAGGTCTCGTTGGTTGAAAGTGAAATAGAGAAATTGAATTTAAAAATAAATAAAATGAAAGAAACATTAAATGGATATGAAAATTTAAATAAACAAAGACAATATGTTTTAGAATCTTTAAGGAAAGTTTGCAAACAAATTGGATGGGAAGAAATTAAAGAACCATATTTTGAAAAGAAAGACGACCCAAGAAGTCGGATTATCTATGAAATCAACACTTATTCAGCAGGAATTATGAAGTTTTATCTTACTCTTGAAAAAATAGTGGTTAATTCACCATTAACAAATGAAAATAATTATTGTATAAAGGAATTTAATAATCTATCTGAAAAACTTAAAAATTTTGGTGTAAATACAAAATTTAAACGTGATACAGCAGAAAATGAGGACCCTATGTTATATGGAAAAAACAGAATATCCACAATAGATGAAGAGTCATTAGAAAATAATAGATGAAAGGGATTTAATAAATAAAAATGAGCGAATTAGAAAATTTGCTGATTGATTTAGTAGATGCAGGATGGTATACCAGAGAAAATGCTTATAAAAAATTAAATTCTAAATATCCAGATTGGTATTTCACCTCATATATTAAGGACCTCCTGCCTGTATATATCAAAGCATTGGAAAGCGAAGATGATAGTATAAGATATTCAGCAGTAAATGTATTAAAATTAATAAAAGATAAGTTAGCAATAGAAGGACTAATAATTTCACTGGTAGATTCTAATGCATTAGTAAGAAAAATATCTGCGGATTGTTTAAGTGCAATAGATATTAGTAAAATACATCCTGGGTGGCATAAAGGAGAAGTAGTAAAGAACTATATATCAAAGATAATTTCTGCATTATTTTCAGAAAATGAAGATGTAAGAAACAAAGCACAGAAATTAATAAATAAAATATATCCGAATGGAGAAAATTGGATAGAAAACAAAGAAATAGTAAATAATTTATTTTTATATTGTACCAAGTTGTTATCAAGTGGGAATAAGAAAAAAATCCTTGAATCTAAAAACCTAATAAACAAAATTTTAGACAAATTAGATTTTAAGAAGTATAGTGAAAAAGGAATTTTGGATTTTATTAGTGCATTAGAAATAGATAATGAAGAAGTTAGGGAAATAGTTATAAATATACTTGTAGAGAAAAATAATGAATTTTTAAGTAGTTATCCAATTTTATTTTGCCGTAAATGTTATTTAAAAAGGCCTGCAAAAATAAAAATATATAACAATATAGATAGAGAATTTATTGTATGTCAACATTGTAGAGAATCTAATTATTTAGAAAAAGGGGTAAATAGAGTAATTGGAGTTATAGGTGCAGACTTTGAAAATTTTAAAAGAGAAGGAGATGTAGTTTATATAAATTTATGGGATAATAAAACCAAAAGAGCAGTAAATGCTGATATAGATGAACTTGAAATACGCAAGAAAGATGAAATTGATTATG
Source organism: bacterium (assembly GCA_035370465.1). NCBI lineage: Bacteria > bacterium. The sequence continues at coordinate 6,750 of DAOOVW010000034.1, forward strand.
CTGCAGTAGTAGATTCAATATGTTTAGAATTAAAAAATGACATTTCAAGGGATAAAGGATATCTGAAAACAATACCAGTTGTTTTAAAAACTGATATTTCCAAAGAGGTTAAAGACCTTTTAAAGAAACAATTCAAAGAAATAAGAAAATAAAGGAGAGATTATGTCTGTCTGGATGGAAAATTTAAAACAACTATTAACACAAAAAGAAATCCTTATTCTATATGGAAATGTTAGAGATACTACATATATCAAGAAAAATGGTGACTTGGTGAAAGGACTTACAGAACTTATTTGGGAAATTGGGAAAGAATTTGGATATGATGAAGAAAGATTCTGGGGTGTATTTTATAACAATGAAAATAAAAGTCAATCTCCTATGTGGGCGATAGAAAGAATTGATATTTTTAATGAAGAGGGTGGAAAATCAGAGGTAGAAGAAATAAATGTTCAAGATAAAGAAGTTGTTTTGTTAACGAAATGGCTCCAAAAATATATAATGGATATAAATAAAAAAAGAATTTTTGTTATTTATTATATAGATAAACTCACTCCTTATAATCCAAGGGGTCCATATCCAAAAGATAAAGAAATTCTTATAACACTTATTCAAAAAATAATAGAAAATATTTCTTCAAATAATAGATTGATAATGGTATCTTTGCAAGATACTATGATTCCATTTGATTACTATACTAATTCCCCAAAAGTTGCTGTAATGGAAATTCCAAAACCGGGTAAAGAAGAAAGAAAAATCTATTTTTCCAAACATTTAATTGATTTTAATCAAGAACATCTTGATTTTCTTGCAAATATAACAGATGGGTTATATGTAAGAGATATAGACAATATTCTAAGAGATGTTTTATCTCAAAAAAAAGATATTTCAAATTCTATTTTAAGAAAAATTGTAAATAGATATCGGATTGGGACAGAAGAAGACCCTTGGGAAAATTTACCATTATCTGGTTCTCCAAAAGGATTAATTGATTCTGCTGAAAATTGGTTTAAAGAAAAAGTTATAGCACAGGATTATGCAGTAGAAGAAGTTGTAAAAGCAATAAAGAAAGCAAGGGCAGGAGTTGTAGGACTTGCATCAGGACAATTAACAAAGCCAAAAGCAGTTTTTTTCTTTGCAGGTCCTACAGGAGTTGGAAAAACTTTTCTTGCAAAAAAATTAGCCGAATATCTATTTGATTCTGAAAGTGCCTTTGTTAGAATGGATATGAGTGAATATAAAGAAGAACATACTGTTTCTAAACTCATTGGTTCACCCCCTGGATATGTTGGATATGAAGAAGGAGGACAACTTACAAAATCGGTTAAAAGTAAACCCTTTTCAGTTATATTATTTGATGAAATAGAAAAAGCACACCCTAAGATAATGGATATTTTTCTTCAAATTCTTGATGATGGACGGCTTACGGATAGTAGAGGACAGATTGTTTTTTTTACAGAGTGTGTAATTATTTTTACCTCAAATATAGGTGCCAGAACAACAAATAATAGAGGAAATCCAATATCAGAGCGAGAAAACTTAGAAAAAATTTTAAGTAATAAAGAAATTAGCGAGGAACAAAAACAGGAAATGGTAAGAGAACATTTTGTTGAAGCGGTAAGAGAATTTTTTATGTATGAAATATCAAGACCAGAACTTCTTAACAGGATAGGTTCTCATATAATTCCTTTTAATTATATAAGTATACCAGAATCCCAGAGGAAAATTATAAAAAGTAAATTGGAAGATATAAAAAATAATTTTCAAGATAAATTTTTCTATGCAGGACATATATTAGAGTTTAAAGAAGATGTTAGTAATTATTTCTTTAATAAACATAGGGAAAACATAGAAAAATTTGGAGGTAGAGGGCTTGTTAATATCATTGAGGATGAAATAGGCCCTTTACTCGCTGAACAATTACTTTTTGCAGAAAAAACTGGGATTATCAAAGTAAAATTTACTTTCTTCGTTAGTGAAAATGGAGAATTGAAATGCAGAAGAGAGTAATTCAAAAAGCAGATATTTCTTTTACTGCAAATCTTTCTAACTCCATAGTGCTTGTTATACACCCATCCAAAGAATTTAAGGACAAAATTTTCTATATAGGAAAAGAAATTGTCAGTAGATTACCAGGAAGGATTGAAGGAATTTATTTTCTTGGTTCTAACAAAAAATATACAATTTCTATTCCGAGAGATTTTGAGGAAAATTTTCCAAGGTGGTTTAATGATAACGAAAATAGAGTTAACCTTATATCCCCGATTTTTGAAGAATTTGAGAAAAACTCTTATTATAGCACAATAGCTGTAATTTGTTCTTCTATTCCCTATGATTTAGATGATTGGAATGCAAATAAAATAATAAAAAGAACACTGTTTATAAATGTTTCTGATAACCACAGTAATAAAAATTATTATACAGAGATTAACTTAAAAGGAGGAATATCAGAAATAATAAATGCATTGAACGACCCGGCAATAAATATACAAATTAGAGGACAGGGATTTATACCAATTTTTTATGAAATACATTCAAAAGGAAAAATAGAAACTCCTGTGTATAAAAAAGGAGAATTTATTATAAATATTATTCTAGAAGAAGAATTTATAGATGTACATTTAAAAGCGTTTTTTTTGAAGAACCCTCCATATCTTTATATAAAAAGAGAAAAAGGTGTGGAAGAAAAAATCCAAGGGAAAATTGGAAAATTCATAGTTCCAGAAATAATATGGCAAGAACTTCCGAAAGAATTAATACCTGTGTTTGAAGCATTTTTTTCAAAATCAGAATATATTTGTTATCAATGTGGGAAAAAACATTTATATACTACATTAGTTTGTCCTGAAGGAAGTGTAGTTCTAAAAAACATACCTTTAGGGAAGGTGATTTTATTTAATAAAGAATATATGTTCTACCCTCTTTCTGATTTTGCTTTTGTTTTTGAAAAATCTGGAAAAATAATAACAAATGATGGTAAACTTTATAAATTACATAACGAGAAATTGGACTTTATAAAAAACATTGAACTTTGCGAAGAGGTAGAAAAAAATGTGTTTGCTCTTTACCATAAAATTTGATAAATTTGGTTTCCCTTTAATTAAACATAACAACTGGAATTTTTATATTTCACTTTTGCCTGTATCTAAATTTCAATTTGAAAAATTTATGATAAAAAACGGACCATTAGGATATTTTTATACAGATGAATGGTATAAAAAAATTCTCTCATTGAATAAAAGAAATAATTGGAAAAAAATAAATGAAAATCCATGGGGTATCTTTATTACAGGATTAGAATATAAAGAAATTGTTCCATTTTTAAAATATTTAGGTAAAGATTTTAGGTTACCTACGGTAGAAGAGTGGATTTGTCTTTACAAAGTGACTAAAGAATTAAAAGAAGAAAAAGAAAGTTTATTCAAACAATGTAAGAAAAATTGCAGTTTTCCCGCTCTTTACTGGATTAAAAATGATTTTTATCCATTAACTGAAGAGGGATTAGTTGAAATAGTAAAAGATGAAAAAGGTCAAATAAAGCATATTGGAAAGCCATTTAATAAATGGCTGCCTAATCTCTGGCAAGCAAATACAGTTAGAGATATTTTTGAAGAAACAAAATACTTAGCAGGGTTTAGAGTTGCTATTACAGATAAATGAGGATAACAAAATTTATTTTTGTTAATAATTGTATAATTATGTTGTTTTTCTTATTAACTATTGCATTAAAAAAGTGAATTTTGGGAATAGAATTATAAAAATAAATAAAGTAACAGCAAGAATTATTAATATTGTCATACATCCACATCCGTTAGGTTGCGGAGACATATGTTTTAATTGTTCTAATAATTGTAAATTTTTTTCTTTTTCTTCTTCCAATCTTTTCTTCATTATTTCAAACAAAGAAACTGTTCTTTCTCTAAAAAAATATGGGAAAATTTCTTCTTCTTTCAAGGAAATATAACTATCTGCTACTTTTTCAAGTTGTTCTATATTCTTTAAAGTATCTATAGTACCTTTTTCTATTTCTTTAAGGGTTAGATTTTTTTGAGTTATTTCTGCCATATTTTATATTTTAATATACTTTAATGTTAATTATTTCTATACCTTTTTAAAAACTAACTACTCACTTTAAAAAACTTACATAATTATAATTTACCAGAAAACTGTCTTTTCTCCTCTATTATCCTTTTTCGGGAATCTCTATAGTATTTTTACATCTTTCACATCTATAAATTCTAACTCTCTGGTTATTCCTATCTGCCATCATATTTCCCGCTAATAACCCCCCAAAAAAACTCCTTGTTAGTAATCCCCCAAGAATAGCAGCATTTATATTATCTGCTGGAGACCCCTGTCTAACAGTTGTTTCATATTTTGCCACTCCTCCACAATATGGGCATTTTAAAGGCGTATATCCATTTATTACAGAATTATTTTCATTTTCTTCAGTATTTTCAATCACTGAATGGAGTTCCTCTTCAACATCCGTTAATAATTTATTCAGTATAATAGACGAATAATATCGCACAAATATATTTTCTGTTTCTTCTATATATTCAATCTCAATCCCAGTTTGCTTCCCTTCCCATTGATAAACCTCTACATCTGTTCCTTCACTTTCTAATTTTCTCTTGCTAATTATTCCACCTCTTTCTACTAAAAATCCAGGTCCATAAGTTGTCTCTAAAAAATTAAGTAGCACCTCATAATTTTCTTTTTTATTATTTTTTAAAAGAGCAAAACAGAATATCTCATTTTCATTAGTTGGAATATCTTTTTCAGATTCTATTTTGTTTATTTTGAAAAAACCATAATAGATTTCTTTGAAGGAAACTTTCCCTATAACTACTGTATCATTTTCCTGTATATATATGTTTCCCAAATCAGGAATACGAAAGGGACGATAAAATTTTAAGGAAGGATACTCTTTTATATTTTTTCCCCATCTTAAAAATCTAAATTTATCACTATCAAGGTCTACAATTAGTTGTTCCATTATAGAAATTTATTAACTAATTTGACACTTTGTTTTTATTTTCTATTTATATATTACAATTTATTAATTTTTTGTCAAGTTAACTTCGCCATTTCATTTTGGGCAATTATGAAAACACTTGTAAATAAAGGGGTTGAAGAGATTTTGATTTATTACTACATTTCACTACATATTTGCAGAAACCCGTATGAAATAAGGATTTTTCATTTTTGAGTGGCGAAGTTGACTTGTCAATTTGATAACACTATTACAGAAAAACTTTTATTACAATATACTTTAAAAGTAAATATTTACTCAAGTCTCCGTTTATATTCTTAGGCACAAAGTAAAGGGATATCGGAATAAGAGGTTAATTGTTCTACACAGTCCACAGGCTCGCCCGTAGGGTCTACGCCCGAGGGTAGGGATGAGGGTGGTTTTATAAGGGGCGATTTTGTTTTTAGATATGTCTTTGTGTTGCAGTATTTGGGTGTGAGTGAATATTATAAAATATCTCCTGTAAATCACCGCAAACCCCAAAAAGGCAAAAAAGGGTAGGGGGTTTTGCGAGAGATGGAAATGCTTGATAGACAAGGGATTTTGCAAAAATAAATAAAGTTGTTAATATAATTTCAGGTAGTAAAAGAAGGGATTTGCGGAAAAGGTAGTTAAAACCCTTGATATGTTTGCTCTTTGACAACCCACAGTAAGAATCACTGACCCGCTTAATAGGGGATTACGACAAACCATACAATCCACTTACTACTAATACTACTATATCGTAAGAATCACTGACCCGCTTAATAGGGGATTACGACATTGTTCAAAAGTCGTTAGTGATGTGAGGAAATTATCACCAATGGGAAAGGAATTAAGTAGTGTTGTAGGAATTAGTATATGTGAGGAGAGGAGACAGTAGCAACATTGATAGGTAGATATTTAGATGGTAGTTTAGAGAGCAAGTATGTAAAAGTGCTTAAGAAGTATATATTATAAAGGAGTAAGATATGGCAGAAATAAAGTTTTTTGAGGTGATAGATTGTATGACCTGCAAGCATATAAGAAAAAATGGTAAAGGTAATTTTGTTTGTGATGCTTTTCCAGATGGAATACCTTTAAAAATGATAGTAGAGAGCGGGCATAGAAGAAAATTACCTGGTCAACGGGGCGATGTGGTATATGAACCGAAAAAGTGGTTAAAAGAGGTATAATATTATAAAGAGAATGTAACTATTGGAGGTAATAATAAGAGTATGTAAGACATGTGGTGAAGAGACAGAAGATTTAACTTGTCCTAATTGTGAGGTTGCTACGGTATCTTTATCAAAAGCAATGAATTTTACAATAATATCAAAGAATGAAGATGAGTATGGTTAGAATCACTGACCCGCCTAATAGGGGATTATTTAACCGCGTAAGTTTAACCCCCGCGGTTAGAAGAGGATTGACGAAGGAATATAAATGACTTAAATTGAGAAGAGTGCTAATAGTGAAAAACAAGATGCCCGGATGAAGTTTGCTATGTTGTGACCGCAAAGGAGCAATAGATATGAAAATCACACTGAAAACTAACCATCCGCTATTTCAAAGACTTAAGGATAATCCTCCCCAATGGTGGCAAAACCTGAAATCAGACCCGGAGATATACATTGATATAAGGAAAGAAAACTACTTAAATGTATATCATAATGGCGGCTCTATCATGAAATTGGGAGGAACAAAAGGATACAAAGCGCAAATACACACGGAATACATACCGTTAAACACAACAGCGAAGTATCTGCCGTTTGAGTTTCAAGAAGGAAATATCTCATTAAAGGAACTGCAAACAATTGATATAAGGAATTTTGAAAGAGAGGCGCTGGAAAGAATAAAAAAGAGAATCCGGAAGTTTTATCCCAATGGTTCAGAAAAAGGCATACAGGGCCAGTATGTAATCAATAACAACAAGAAAAGAAGAGGCGAGGGGTTTTTCATTGATACAGAAATGGCGTACGGGAATAATCGGAAAGATATGAAGCGTATTGATATGGTCTGGGTAAACATGAAAACCAGAGAAATCGCATTTGTAGAGTTGAAAACAATGGGCGATGACAGGTTGTATGCAACTGAAAGGGAAAGCAACGAAACAATTGATAAACAGCTTAAGAAATACTATGAATTTGCGAAAGGCAACAGGAACGATTTAATTGAATACTATAACAGAGTGTATCAGGTTAAAAAAGAGTTGGGACTGTTGCCAAGATTTGCAAAAGATGATTCTCTTAAAAATTACCGGCTTATTGAAAGACCCATTCTTCTAGTAGGCGATTGCACCCAGCAATGGATTGATAAGAATGCAGAGGATATAAATAACTGGCTTAAAGATATAGCTTTTGGTTGTTTATACCAGGGGAAGACAAACTATAACTTTAAAATACCCTATGAGAAATCCCAAAATTGCTTCCCACTGGCTGAGGAATAAGGTATATGAAATTCAAAATTCACAGAGGGACCAGGGAAATCGGGGGCTCCTGTGTTGAAATCTGGACAGAATCAAGGCGTATAGTTCTTGATTTGGGTATGCCCCTGGTTAATCCTGACAGGACACGCTTTGATTCAAGAATCCTCAGGAATGCCTCGGTGCAAGAACTGATTGACAAAGGCATTCTGCCGGATATTAAAGGGTTGTATGAAGAGCCAGGCAATACGGCATTGATTCTATCTCATGCCCATCAGGACCATTTCGGCTTAATAAAATATGTCCATGAAAACTGCAAAATCTACCTCGGCAAAGCATCTGAGGTATTAATTGGGCTTAGCAGTATCTTTTTAAACGAGAAATGGGACATATCAAACCCCGTGAATTTCGAATCGGGAAAAATGTTTTCTATCGGCGATATTGAAATAATCCCATACTTAATGGATCACTCCGCATTTGACTCTTATGCGTTTTTAATCAAGGACGGAGGAACATCACTGTTTTATAGCGGCGATTTCAGAAGACACGGAGGAAAAACAAAGGCATTTGATTGGTTTGCTCACAATGTAGAAAAAAATGTAGATTATTTGCTGCTTGAAGGTACAACTATAGGGCGAATCGATGTAGAGTTAAAAACCGAAGATGATTTAGAGGCGGAGTTGGTAAAGATTTTTAAAGAAGGGAAAGGGATTAATCTGATTTACACTTCCGGCCAGAACATTGACCGGCTCGTCTCAATCTATAGGGCATGTAAAAGAACAGGAAAGACTCTCGCTATTGATTTCTATATCGCTGCTGTTCTGACAGAACTGTCTAAATTCGGCAAAATTCCATACCCATCAAAGAACTTCCCGGAAATAAGAGTTTTTTTCCCCTATCGGCTCTCAAGAATGATTAGCGACCGGGGAAACAAGGACATACTGTACCGGTTCAAGGAGTTTAAAATCACAAAAGCACAGATTAGCGGGCAGTTCGATAAAACAGTGATGATTGTACGCCCGAGCATGAAAACAGACTTGGAACATATCAAAAACCTGAAAAACGGAATCTTCATTTATTCCGTTTGGAGCGGATACAAAAAAGAAGATGCGACACAGGAGTTTATAAAGTTTCTAACCAGCAGGGGAATGATTCAAAGAGAAATTCATACAAGTGGGCATGCTGATAGAAATACATTGAAAAGAATGGTTGAGGTTCTGAATCCCAAAAATCTTGTCCCAATCCATACTTTTGAAGGGGATAAATACGAAAAAATATTCCCAGGAACAAAAGTGCTGCGGATAGATGATAACGAGGTAATTTCCTGAAGGTTGAAAAACCTGCAAACCCTTGATACACTTGCTCTTTGACAACCCACGGTTAGAATCACTGACCCGCTTAATAGGGGATTTCTCTCCAGACCAGGTGTGGAGGAGTAAGAATTCAGAAAAAAGATAACTGCTGGATGGCTGTTGACTTATTTTCTGAAAATATGTATAATAAAGGAAAAAGAGGAATAATATGGAAACAGTAATTATTGGAGAAAGAGGACAAATAACAATACCTAAAGAGTTAAGAAAGAAGTATAAGTTCAATCCTAAAACGCCTGTTATTATAGAAGATAGAGATGGGGAAATAGTAATTAAGCCAGCAGTAGTTGTTTCTATGGATAAAATAAAGTCCCTTCTAAAAGAGTATGATAATGAGTTTATTCAAGAGATGGTAAAATCATTATCTCTTTCTTCAGATGAAGAAAAAAAGATATTGAAAAAGTGGACAAAAAAATAAAAGTTTTTTGTGATAGTAATATATTTTTCTCTGCAATTTATACTGATTTTAAAAATTCGTAAATACTTACTCAACCACATTAATTTAAAAGCACAAAAGCCCCCCTCACCCTCGCCCTCTCCCCTGTGGGTAGAGGGTAATAAGAGGAAAAAAGTTCTTCTCCCCAGCGGGGAGAAAATAGATGCAGGGATAGGGTGTTTTTCTCTTTATAGAAATGGAAAGACAGAAAAGTAGGGAAGAAATTTAATATGGTTAATAACTCCTGCGTCTAAAAAGGGTATGGGAAAAAGGATTTTTCCCATATTTATAATAATGTATTTCGTATTGGGGGTATCGTTGGGAAAGGGGAAGCACCCCTGTCCCAAGAGCGAAGCGACGGATGAGGGGGTGATTTTCATATCAGTACCTGGTATTGTCTGCAGGAACCTGTGGAACTGTTTGATTGCAAGACCAGTTCCTGATTACTCTGTGCCTTTGTGCCTAAGAATATAAACGGACTTGAGTAAATATTTACAAAAATTCTTATCCTTCCTTAATTATAAAACTTGCTGAAAATAACTTTTTTGATATCTATTTCTCAAATTTGGTAGAACTTGAAGTAAAATACAACATAGAGAAAAAAATCCCACAGAAAATAGATGTATCAAACAAACTTTTCTGAAAATTTATAAGAGTAGAAGATGTAATTATTGAATTAGAAATTCTCAATAAATTACCTGAAAAAGATAGAATAATACTATCAACTGCCATATATTACAGAATGGATTTTTTTATTACAGGAAATGTCAAAGATTTTTCTTATTTACTTAACAAAAAAATAGGCGAGACACTGGTTTTATCTCCAAAGGAATTTTGTTATAAAGAAAATGAAAAATAAAATAATAAAAAGGTGTAGATTTGTAATTCAAATTACCGCAAGTCCCAATACGCATAAGTTTAACTCCTGAGGTAAAAGAACTGTTGTGTCAAATAAAAATCTACTCGAAATACTAATTCGTTGAGACATTAAG
>DAOOVW010000035.1:0-11878 GCA_035370465.1 bacterium
AAAGAACGATTTAACATCTCTGTTAAAAAATAATTTTTCATAATTTTTAATAAAACTATAATAAGACGATACCATCTGTGAAAACTCTGGAATTTCATAAAATGGTGGTAGAACAAATCCAGGATTTTCAGGACTCATACTTGTTGGAGCGCACCACAAAACAGGATTTGCTCCACAGGCGACTGCCTCAGCAATTAAAATCTCATATTCTGAGACATTGTCAGAAGAATATCCCTCTTTCCCTTTTACCCCAATTGTCCTTATTGTCCAAATTGGTTTTTTCCCACCAATTTCTCTGTCTTCTTTTAGTATTTTTAGTAGTTCTTTACCTCTTTGTCCACTTGTCTCATGAAATAAAACATTTTCTCCAGCAGAAAGCAATTTCATATTCTGGTATGTTGGTCCAGAATAATTTGAAGTAATAACAATTTCTTTGTCTGAAGATATTTTTTGAAATATTTCATATGCCTCTTTTAAAAATAATCCAATTTGACCATGTGCCCATAATTTTTGTTCATCTCTTGAAACATTAAATATACTTTTACCTTTTTCTTTTTCAAATTTCTCCTGACAATATTTACAAAAACATGAGGGGCCACAAAATTCATAATATCCTGGATTATCAAATAAAATACCATCACTTCCAATTTTTGCCTCTTTTTTTACAATTTCTAAAAGATAATTTCTCCATGGGGAATTTATACAATTGCAATATCTATGTTGAGAAATATGAGATGGTTGATAATGTTGTGGTTGTCCTTCTGGATTCCTCTGAACCCAATCTTTATGTTCTCCATAATAAAATTTTTCTTCTACACAAACAGAATCAAAATATGTTAGAATTTTTATTCCATACTTATGAACTTTACTAATAAAATTTGAAATTTGTTCATAAGTTCCTTCTGGACACCATCCATTTGAAGTTTCCGGGACTAAATATAGAATAACAACATTTGATTGATAATAATTTGCAATTTTTTCTAATTTATCTATTTCCTGATACCTTACTGCAAGAACTCTTGCATTTATTGCCCACTCTGGAATTATCATTTTATTTTACTTATATTTGAATTACCTTCTTATACATTACTGATTTATAAATTGCATCTAAGACCTTCACTATTCCATAATAATAATTAAATGGGATAATACCTGGTTGATTGTTTAAATATCTTTTAAGCATTTCTTCAAGAAATACATTGTAAACATCCTGGTTATACTTTAATAAATTTGTTATTTCTACTTTATTATTTTTTCTACAACGAATTTCCAACTTGAATATTCTTGGTTTTTCTATATCAATAAGAGTAAAAAGAAAATTTGTAGTATTGATTACAAAGGCAAAGTCACGCCAGTTTCTATCAGTTGGATATCCATAACATATCTCAATCACTCCTCTTTTTCCACTCGCTGTTTCCAGAATAACACTTGAATTATCCTCAATACTTTTTCCATAGATACAATTATTCATACCCGCATAGACAAATTTTGTTTCTTCTTTTGTAAGATAACGAAAAAGGTCAATATAATGTGGACCTTCGTTTATAAATGAACCACCCAAGGCAATTTTCTTATCTAACAACCATTTATTTCTCCAATCAATATATCTCTGAATAGGTCCTGCCATATTACGAAAGTAACAGTGAACTATCTCTCCGATATTATTTTTCTCACTGAATTCTTTTATTGCAAGAATAATAGGACTAAATCTTAAAGGAAGAACCACATCAGTAAAAAGACCTTTTTTATTTGCCTTTTCAGACAACTTTTTCATAATTCCTGCATTATTAGTTATTGGTTTTTCTGTGCAAAGAGGGATTCCTCTTTCAAGAATACTATCTATAATCTCTGGCATTTCACAATGTCTACCAAATGAAAAAACAAAATCTATATCCTCTTTTTTCAGTAATTTATGATAGTCAGAATAAAAATGGCAGGTAAATTCTTTTGCTATTTTTTGGGCTATTTCTTTGTTTTTATCAGAGACAGCAATAATTTTATGTTTTGTTTTTTTGATGAAGTTTAAATACATCCCAGCATGATAATGCCCTACCTCAATAAAAGCAATTTTTAACTCTTTATCCATATTCTCTTACCTTTCAACATAGATAATCTCGCTTTTTCAATAATATTTGTCGCCTGTAAACTTTCTTCCAATCCACACTGTGGAGAAGTTTTATTTTTTACACATTCAATAAAATGTTTTACTTCTGCATAATACATATCATTCTCTTTATATTCTACCTTTTCTTCTCTTCCATTATTTTTATCAAGAATAATGCAATTTTTTTCAAAAGTCGCACGAGCCTTTGTACCTATTACTTCAAAATCAACCACACTTTTCTTAAATATCCAGTAATGTCCAGAAACTGTTGTAACGCAGACATCTTTATGTTTCAAAATTAAAATACTATTATCTTCTGCCTCTTTCAAATGAAAACGAGAACTACCATAAGCATCCACAGTTTCTATTTTCTGTCCAATAAGCCAGGGAGCAAGGTCAGCATAGTGAATACTATTTACAAGTAAAATCCCGCCACCTTTTTTAATATCAGTCCGCCAATTATCTTTAAAATTACTTGCGGCACTGTATCTTGCATTAATATATAATGTTTCTCCTATCACATTAGATTCTATTAACTCTTTAAGTTTAATAAATTTTTGAGAAAAACGAAAACAAAAGCCCACCATCAGTATTTTCCCAGTTGATGAAATAATTTTCCTTAGTTTTTTACCTTCTTTTACCGTAGGAGAAATTGGTTTTTCGCATAGAACACTAATACCCCTTTTTAAAAGATGGGAAGTAACTATTGGCTGTAAATAGGGTGGCATACTCACACTGGCAATATCAGTAATACTTTCATTTATATCTTTATAATCAGAATAAAATTCTGCACCTAATTCTCTGGCTAATTTCTTTCCTTTCTTATTTACATCAACAATTGCACTTATTTTAATTCCTAATTTCTTATATGCACGAATATGATTACCAGCATTCCCTCCACAAGCGCCTATAATTGCTGCTTTCATTATTTTTCCCTCCTATATGAAAAATCAAAAACATTGCTTTAACACGTATCATATTTTTAAGAACTTTCAACTAATTTAAAGTAATTAAAATCCTCAAAAACCAATTATATTTTAATATTTTATAAATAATAGATAAAATACTTTTGATTGAAAAACAAAATTATTTGAAAAATATTCCATTAAAAAGAAAGGTAAAGAGAACAAATTTCATATTATTTTATCCTGCTTTAAATCTTATTTAAAAATTTGGAAAGATATAAAAATATTTTATATTTATTCTTTATAAAAGTTAATTAAATTATTTCCCCAGATTTTTATCCTTTCTTTTAATTTCTCTTCCGGACCTATATAAATAATTTTTATGCCTAAATCATAAAGAGAAAGAGATATTTTATTTGCTTCTTCAATATTCTTTTTATTCATATAATCATAAAAGACAATTTTTTCTTCTATTTCAAATGGTAAAGAAAACTCAACTTCTTTTTTATTCTTATCATCATGGTTAAATATAAAAATTACTTTTTCTTCCCCAATTTCCCAGCCATCTATAGAATAATCATCTTTGTTCTCATCTATAAAAATTTCCCCTTGAATTTTCTTCCCATTTAAAAAGAAATCTTCAAAATCACTAATAATTGTATTTACAACTCCTAAATCAAATAATCTTCTTCCATCAACACTTATCAAAGTATCATAATATATATGATATCCATCACATCCAATTGTTATTGATTTTAATGCCTGGGTTCTTAAAAGTTTATAATTTCTCTGTCTTGCTTCGTTATCTAACCATGGAGTTACTTTTAAATTTCCAACTCTCTTCCTGAAATTTTCCATTTCTTTTTCCCAGTATTTAAGAGTAAGCGGAGATAATTCATACATACTTGGTCCTGCTATATCAATTGAATTATATTTTGAGAGAATCTCCCAATTACATCTATAGTCAGGTTCTTTTATACCTCCATAATTAGCAAATCTTGCATCAGGATTAGCTTGTTTTATTGAATTCTTTATTTTTAAAAATATCTGTGCCTGTTGCCAGGATGCAAATTCTCTCCATTCTTCTTTATACTTTGATTTTATCAATAAAGGGGTTAATTCCTCTTTTTCATCTATTCCAGCATATTTCCTAAATGATTTTATACATCTATCACAAAAACAAATTTCCCATGCATTAGGACCTTCAGTATCATGCCATATATCATTTCCTTTTTCAGTTACAAGTTTTTGAACCATCTTTTTTGTATTTAAAAATGCCTCTTCATCCTCAATCATTAAAGTTGGGCATACTGTATCTATCCCCTCATATTTTGCTTTATCTCCATTAAAAGTAATCGCATAAGATTCTGGATGTTTTTCTAAATATTCTTTATCCCACCAAAACCACCATAAAGATGTCCTAATTCTAAAGCCCTTTTTATTTAATTCATCTCTTATCTCCTTATTATTTACACTTGTTATTAAAATATTAAAACCACTTTTCTCCCAAGAAGAAGCACTTTCTAAAACTAATTCTTTCTTTTTTTCTTCTTTCACAGATGCTTGAAATGGACCAAAATACCAATCAGCAAATACTCCTGATTCTATACTCTTTGGCATTTTTGCATTAAATTCCGCGACAGTTTTTACTAAATATTCATTTTCTTTTTCAACAATTTTCTTTTCGTTATTTTCAATATGAAAATAAATTTTAAATTCTTTTAAATTTGTTTTTCCTATACTAAAAGGTAATATTAAACGTTCATAAATTTTTTCCTCTTCTTGAGATGGAAGTGTTCTAACAGGAATTGGTTTTGAAAATTTTAATTCATACTTTTTGTATTTTCCATATTCCTTATCTATTTCTTCTGCTTTTTCTTCAATCAAAGGGAAAAATTGTCCATAAGAAAAATTGTATTGTCTATCAAGAAATAAAAGTTCTATCTCCTTAGGGACTTCCAATCTCAAATTAAAATTTTGAGGGCTATTTGTATAATTGGCAAATATAAATGCAAACTGCTGGATGGTATTTTCTTTAATATATAGAATTTTATCATAAGAGAGTGGCCAGAGGCGACTTATAAGACCACTATAACCAGTTTTTTTAAATGTTTTTGAATATAAAGGAATTCCAATTTTTGGTGTTATATCAAAATTTATATTGTATCCTTTATCAACATTTGCTTTTTCAAATAAAGAAATAAATTCTCTTCCCCCTTTTTTTAAATTTAATTGGTATATTCTTTCTATTGTTTCATCATCTGGAATAGAAACTAAAATCCTTAATGGTTCTTTTAATATATTTTCCATGTTTATAATTTCACTTTCAATTCCAATATAATCCTTTGATTTTAATAATGTTATTTTTGTAGGATATATCTTAGAGGAAAATATAATTTCACCAAATTTTTCTGGTTGATGAAAACCATTTGTCCCAGAGGTCTCATTCCAAGAACTTAATTCTGAAATATGTCTTCTTTCTCTGCAGATATTAAATTTCCATACATCTAAGTCAACCGGACTACATCCTAAGATAGAAAAGGGGATTACAACTTCAATTGACCAGAAATTATTTCCTATATAACCATTTGCTTTCCATTTTTTAACTATACCTTTATTATCCTGTTTTTCACCTTTTGGGTTTATTATAAATTGGTAATAATCATCTTTACCCTTTGGTTGAATAAATAACTCTATACAGTCATCTCTCCATACATTTTGACTCCCTGTTTTCTCTTCTGCTTCTAAATTTTTAATCTCAGGTTCATAACACTTAACTGCTAAATATATGTTTTCTTTATCATAAAATCCATAAAACTCTGTCTGTGCATCAGCAAAGTATGGACTTTTTAATTCATTCCATTCAAATTTATAAAAATTATTTTCCTTTTTTAATTTCTTCCATATTTCTTCTTCAATTTTCCCATCAATTTCTATTTTTTCTTCTTCATTTATCATTGGGTAAACTCTCTGCTCATCTACAAAAGAATATTGTGAAGGCAAGCAGGGTGTTAAATTTATTTTTTTTACTACTTCTAATGGTATTTCATTTTCAAAAACACCTATTCTCAAACTTATTCTTGATAAAAAGTCCCTCTGAGTTATTTTTATTCCAAGTGTAGGCCCTCTGAAAATTCTAAAATGATGGCAGGCGGCATCAGGGTCAAAATCATAGTCCCTTATAATTATCAATCCATTTTTTTCTTCTGCATTATACCCAATTAACCACCTTGAATTTTTTATTTCGATTGATTTTTCCCAGTAATCACCCAATAATTCAGGAGTTGTTTTATTTTGTTCCCAGACCAGTTCCTTAGAGTCAGATAAATTAAAATAAATATTTGATTCTAAACTAAATCCCTCTTTTTCCCTTTTTATTTCTGCAACATAGTTTATAAATGACTCTTTTTCGTCAAATGTGTAATGTTCAATTACTGAAATATCCGGAAAATTTCTGAAAATTATCAGTTCTACTTTTTCTCTATCTCTGTTGATATAATACTCAAGATTCTGAACACCTGTTGGCAACCAGTAATTAACAACTTCATATTTATCTTTTTCTTTTGTTGTATATAATTTAGTAAAACCAGGAACAATTTCACATATTTTTTTCCCATCTAAATTGATAGAAACAGTTCCATATGCTGATTTTTTATTGAAAATTAAAACTGTTTTTCCTTTTTCAAATGAAATAAAGTCATTTTCTTCTTTAATTGAAATTTCTGAAAAAACAATAAATGGCAAAACAAAAATAAATAAAATAAAACTTCTTATCTTCATTTCTTCTTCCTTTTTTATTTTTTTATTGTAAAATAAGCACAGCAATTTCCAAAGGTTTTATTTCCACAGTTGTTTCTCTAAGTGGGTTAAATTTTTTACCTTCAGGGTAGAAATATCCAGAAATTTCAGTATCCATACCTGGAAAACTAAAACTCAATTTACGTGTTTCATTAGCACTATGGTTGAACAAAATAACTAAATGTTTATTTCCCAAAGTAAATACTTCCCATGAAACATTTTTGCCATAAGGGTTCTTTTCTATTTTAATAATACTATTGTTGTTTTTACCTTTAAGGAAAAAGTCCTCAAATTTAGCAATTAATGCAGTTGCTCTTCCTATTTCCTGGTAATAAAGTCCATCCATCGGTCCCCACCACCAGAATGAAACTCCATCTGCTCCTGAAGCTACTGAACGAAGAATTTGCATACGGATTAAATCAGCAGAAGGTTGCATTGCCGCTCCACGTTCATAGCCAGGAGTTAAAGTAGGCACTGTTTTAACTCTATGCTTACGGGGCAGTGTTCCTTCCATCAATTTTATAAACTCTTTCCATCCACTTACAAATCTATCATCAAGAAATGAAGGACTATTGGAATATCCCGTTGGATAAGCAATATCAATGTAATTGGCAATTTCTTCCCAATTACATCTGTAACTTTCCATAGTCATCTGACCTGGCATCCCAGAATATACTCCCCAAGTTGCATTAGGATTATTCTTTTTTAATTCATTTCTTATAACTTCTGATAACATACTGGACTGATGTGTTGCAAATAAGATCCATTCATTTGCATATTTCTCTTTTATCCCTCGTGGAGTAAGTTCTTCTTCCTGAGAAATTTTTGCAAATTTTCTAAACTCATCTAAACATCTTTTACAAAAACAGACATCCCATGCCCCTGGACCCTCCAAGTCCCAAATATAACCATCAGTTATTCCGTTAGTGACAGATTGAGAAAATCCTTTAATAGATTCACGCAATACCTCACCATTGTTTTCTAACAGAATAGTAGGACAGATGCGCGGTAAGGGGCTACTGTCTCTGACTCCATTAAAAGTAATAGCGGTATGTTCAGGATGTTCCTTTAAATATTCATTATTCCACCAAAACCACCAGAAATTGTTTATTATTATCATATGGTATTGTTCTTTTGCCATATCTGAATAATATGACTTATCTGTTTCCACACTTATAGAATTAAATCCTGCTTTTTGTAAAGTATCAAGATATGGTTTCCAAATAGATGGGCATGTGTTGAATGTCCATAGCCAATTATGTATCAAAATATTTTTGGGTTGTTTTCCCTCAATATTAGGAAGTGTAACTAGATACATCATATTTTCTTCTTCTTCTATCCCATCTGCTTCTAATTTAAAATATGCAGGTATTTTTTCCCCGGCGGAAAATACTCCATTCTCTATTGTAAAAAACAATACTAAACTATTCTGGAAAAAACGCACTTTTTCTATGCGTGAAGGTGGTATATTCTTTTCAAGGTTAAATGTATACTTATGATAAATTTGCCCATTTTTTGATTCTTCAGAAATATTCCATGAGGTAACATTATTATATCTTTCTGGACCTATTAGAAGAGAGCCCATTGGGTCAAGGATTTTAACACCAGAAGGAACAGATACTACAAATATAGGATTAGTTATTTGCCTTTTATCAGGAAAATGATTGGCAAAAAGAAAAAAACAATGTTGCGCAGTATTAAGTGCAATATAAAGATTCCCACCTCTCATCTCAGGTGGCCATGCCACAGACACAAGTGACTCAGAATAGGTTTTAATGGGGAATTTAAGTTCATAGAGAACTTTTTCAGAATCTTTTATAACAGCAGACAAATTGTAAAAACCTGGCTTTTCTATAGAAAGGGGAAATGTTATCTTTTTTGTTTTATTCCCAGTGATACTTATTTCCTTATTACTTTTAATAAAAACATCTTCTCCTTTTGCAATAGTTAAAAATATAGACAAATTTTTTGTATCGCCATCTATCGCTTTTAAAGAAAATGTAATATCTTTAAATAATTCTCCAAAAGTAACCGCTTCAAGAGTTACTGGTTTCTGACCAAATGAAATAAGTCCAAACTTATCTGGTTGATTAAAATCTCCCCCGACATAATTCCAATGACTTAATTCCCCTTTAGGACGCTGTTCTCGGTTCAAATTAAATCCCCATATTTCGCCTTCTCCTGGTTTATTCACATCAAGCAGACGAAATGGAATAGATGCTTCAACAAACCACTTATCTTTACCTATAGTTGTTGCTACTTTCCAATCTAACCCTTCTTCCCCTATTGCAGTTACCCTATCAATTCGAACAGAAAGATTATCCTGTCGTGTTCCTATGGGATTAACAATAAAATGTAATGCTTCTTTTTCTGTAAAACCAGGGTCTATAAATATTTCTAAACAATCATCCTGCCAAACATTATCATTTCGTTTAGTTCTAACTTTTCTTATAAATGGTATTTGACTCTCTAACATTTCCGCAGCAATATACAAATTATTATCATCATAAGCAATATATCCTATTGTCTGTTCAGTTGCCAATTTCCCATTTGTAAGTGTGAAATCTCCAAGTTTTGCTGCTTTCTGCCATGCTTCATCATTTAAAACTCCGTCTATAATAGGAGGGATTTTTATATAAGGAACATCGGATAAACGCCGAGAGGATAAAAGAAATTTTTCTTTCTCATTTTCTTTAGTAGATTCAGATACTTTCTCATTTTTCTTTTCAATTCTTTGTTTGAGAAGATTCTCAAGAACATCAGCATTATCAATATCTGTAATAACAACTACATCCATTCTGCCAGTTGCTGTTGGAATATTCTTGTCTATGGGCTTTTGTAAATAAATTGAATAGAAAGTTTCTCCAATACTATTGGAAAACTTACCTATCAGCACCCATGTCCATTCATCAGGTTTATCAGTGTGAAACCACCCAAAAGCCCTTTTCTTTTCACTATTTTCATACAAATACCAATTAGCAGGAACATCACTTTGTACTCTTGTCCATACATTATAAGTTTTCCCATCCTGAGGGAAAGGTATACCCATAACAAAATGATACCATGTTTTACCTTCCACAAATGCTCCACCACTTGCTGAATTACTTCCTACTATATTTGAATTACCTTTGAAATCTTCTGCCTCAAACCAGTGGACTGTATAACCATTTGCAAAAAGCACCTGACAAAACAGAAACATAAATAAACAAAGAACTTGTTTCATTTATATCTCCTCGTATAATGTTCGTAAATGAGCATATATAAGTATTTTAAAACCACCCAGAATACCAATAATATAGTCGTGTTGATGCATGTCCTGATGGATTATCTGTGGCATTTTTATACCATAAATCATTAGTGGATAATGATTCACAATGGCCGTCAACCATCAAAACATTTGTCATACCATGATGCCTTGGTGAAAAAGTTCCCCAGGTAGAAGGTGTAGCATAAGGTGGCCAAACAGTTGAATCATATTCTATATAACCTCCAGAAGTAGAAGTATATATCTGGTCAAGAGATGGGTTATATTCACCTTTTGGATCTGCATTATATTTTCCATCACATACCATAACAATTCTTTCCTGGTGTCTTACTTTTGAAAGTTTAACTGGTTTAAATGTATCTTGGGTTGTAGGATATAACCAATAATCCCTAAAAAAATATACGCTAATTCCATAGGAAGGACCTGCATACTTTGCTCTTTGACTTGGGCATCTCATCGGACCTCTTGAACCACCGTATTCGTATTGAGCATCTTTATAACCTAAATAAGGAGCAAGTGCTCTATGAAGACACCTTTTTGGCCAACCATAGGGAAAATATTCATTATAATCATTTAGATACATATACATTGCGGTCCCTATTTGCTTTAAGTTGTTCATACATACAGCAGACCTTGCTCTCTCTCTTGCTTGTGATAAAGCAGGTAATAACATTGATGCTAAAATCGCTATAATCGCTATTACCACAAGCAATTCAATGAGAGTAAACCCCGTCTTTTTTCTCATTCTTATCACCTCCTTTGTTCTCCCTAAACTCCTTCCTTTTTCAAAGGAAGGTTGGGATGGATTTAAAAATCTCCCCTCGCCCCTTCCGCCACAAAGCATGTCGGACAGATGCTTTGTTAAAGAGGGGAACTTCTTTCTTATTTCTCTTACCATTTAACACCTCCGTTTCCGCCATAAAGCGCGGCGGATGCTAAAATACACTTTTTCCTCTCTCTTTATTAAAGAGGGGAATTTCTTATCATTTTCTCCTTTTCATCACCTCCTTTTCACACTTTCTCTTATTATAAGTTTTGTTTCAAGGATTACCTGTTTTCTTTTTTTATTCTTTTTTTTCTTTTCTTCTTCAAGTATTTCAAATCCTTTTTTTGCCAATAATTCAATTGGTTGATAAATTGTTGTTAATGGGGGAGTAATATGTGAACATATTGGGAACTCATCAAAACCTATTAAAGAAATATCATCTGGTATTTTTTTATCTGCTTTTTTTAAAGCATCTATTAAGTACAAAGAAAGAGTTATACCACCAGTTATAAATGCAGTTGCTAAATTTTTCTCTTTTAAATTTTCCTCCAAAATTTTTTCTACCTCTTTTGACCAGTCAAAATTACTTTCCAGAATTACTTCGTTATGTTGTATTTTCCTTTTTTTACAATAATTCATAAATTCTTCATATCTTTCATAAGTATCATGACTTTCAATACTACCTCCAATAAAAAATATATTTTTATGTCCAAGAGAAATAAGATATTCAACTGCCTGTCTCATCCCACCTTTATTATCAGAAGCGACATAGTTTATATCTTTTCTTTCTAAATTTGCTCCAATTACAACAGATGGGATTGAATATTTACTTAACCTATTTATAAGTTCATTGTCATTTCTTTTTGGATTTAGAACTATAATTCCAGAAGATTCTTTCGTCACTTCTGCATATTCTATTTCTTCTTTCTGCCAGTTTTTTAAGAGTATTGTATATCCATTTTTTGTTGCTTCTTTTCTTAACTCTCTTAATAAAATATCTTCATAAGTATTTTGGGATATTTCTGATTCATTGTGAAAAT
>DAOOVW010000035.1:11978-16308 GCA_035370465.1 bacterium
GCTATAAAGAGTAAAAACAAAGGGTATTTGGGAAGACAAAAAAAAAGGATAATAAATTTCGTATTCTGAAAAGGTATGGGAAAGTGGACTTTCCCATATTTATAATAATGTATTTTCGTATTGGGGGTATCGTTGGGAAGAGGGGAAGCACCCCTGTCCCAAGAGCGAAGGCGACGAATACGGGTTGATTCCCGTACCCCGCTATAAAGAGTAAAAACAAAGGGTATTTGGGAAGACAAAAAAAAAGGATAATAATTTCCGTTTTCTGAAAAGGTATGGGAAAAGAGTAAAAGCAACGAATACGGGTTTCCGCCAAAAGACGCGTCGGATAAACTATATCCCTTACCCCGCTATAATATGAAGGAGATAAAATGAAAGTTGAAATAATAAAAAAATCAGAATTAGGTAGAGAATTGAATTTTATAGTTGAAAAGGAAGTTGTTGATGAAACAAAAAGAAAAATATTAGATGAAATAAAAAAAGATGCTGAAATAGATGGATTTAGAAAAGGGAAAGCACCAGATGACTTGATAGAAAAAAAGTACTCTTCAGCAATTCAGGAACAACTTTTGAGAAAATTAATCACAGATTCATATATAAATGCAATAAAAGAAAATAATTTTAATCCTATTGTTGAACCCGATGTTTATGATGCGAAATTTGATGATAATGGAAATTTATTGTTTAAAATATACATAGAGGAAAGACCGGATGTCAAAATAGAGAAATATAAAGAAATACCTGTAAAAAAAGTAAAACCAAAAGAAGTTACAGAGAAGATGGTTGAAGATGTTCTTAAAGAATGGGAAAAAACGCCTGAAATGAAGGTTTCTCTTATAGACATTGAAAAAAGAAAAGCGTGGAAGGAAAAAGCAAGAGAACAATTAATTGCTTATAGTAAAGCAAGAGCAGAGATGGAAGAAGAGAAACAGTTATGGGATGAACTTATGAAAAATATAAAGTTCCCTGTTCCTGAAAAACTTGTAAATGAAAGAGCAATAAGATATACAGAAGAACAATTAAAAGCAATGAATCTTGAGAATAAATCAAAAGAAGAAGTTGAAAAAATAGCAAAAGAGATTTTTCAAAAAGTAAAACCAATGGCAGAAGAAGATGTAAAAAAATATTTTATTTTGGAAAAAATCAGCGAATTAGAAAATATAAATGTTGATGAAAAAGATGTGGAAGAAAGAATTGAGCATATAAGCAGGGTTATAGGACAACCATATGAAAAAATAAAAGAGCAGATAGAGAAAAATGGTGAAATGGAAAATTTAAAGGAAGAAATAAAAATTGATAAAACATTCAGGTTTATAAAGGAAAATGCAAATATGATAGAAAGAATTATCTTACCAGGAGAAAAATAAAATGGAAAAGAAAAATGAAATAAAAAATCAGGTTATACCATATGTTATTGAACAAACAGAAAGAGGAGAGAGAGCATATGATATTTATTCTCGACTTCTGAAAGATAGAATAATTTTTATAGGTACTGCTATAACGGATAATGTAGCAAATGTTGTAATTGCACAATTTTTATTCTTACAGAGTGAGGACTCAGGAAAAGATATACATCTTTATTTAAATACGCCTGGCGGAGCAATTACTGCTGGGCTTGCAATTTATGATACAATGCAGTTTGTTTCCTGTGATGTTGATACTTATTGTATTGGACAGGCAGCAAGTATGGGAGCAATTTTACTTGCAGGTGGAACAAAAGGAAAAAGGTTTTTATTGCCCCATAGCAGAGTTATGATTCATCAACCATGGGGAGGAGTTGAAGGGACTGCAACAGAAGTAAATATTCATACAAGAGAAATATTACGGCTTAAAAAAATTGTAAATGAAATTTTATCTTTACATACAGGACAATCAATAAAGAAAATAGAAAGAGATACTGAAAGAGATTATTTTATGAGTGCAGAAGAAGCAGTGAAATATGGAATTAGTGATAAAATTATACAATCAGAAAAGGTAAAGAAACTATAAAAATAAAAAATGGCTATAATTAAAAAGAAAATTGTTAAAAATAATAATCCTGCAATTCCATTAAGAGACCTTGTTATTTTTCCAAATATGATTGTACCTCTTCTTGTTGGAAGAACTCGCTCATTAAATTCAATTGAAGAGGCATTAAATAATGACAAATATTTAATTGTTGTTTTTCAGAAAAGTCCACTTATTGAAGAGCCAACATTTGATGATATACATTCAACAGGAGTTGTTGTAAAAATTATGCAGAGTATAAGAGAACCAAGTGGAACGATGAAAATTCTTGTTGAGGTTATTAAAAGAGTAAAAATTAAAAATTTTATAAGTAATAAAAAATATTATATTGCAACAGTTGAAGAAATAAGGGAAGAAACACAGGTAAAAGATAAGGAAACAGAAGCACTTATGCGCCTGCTGCTGGAACTTGTTGAAAAATATATTGACCTAAATCCTTCTGTTCCAAAAGAAATCTATAGCACAATATCTGTAATAGAAGAACCATCAAAACTCTGTGATACAATTGCAGGTTATTTACCATTACAAGTAAAAGATAAATTAAAAGTTCTTGAAACTATACCAGTAAAAGAGCGGTTGAAGGTTCTTATTGATATTTTCAATAATGAAATTGGTATACTTGAAGTTCAGAAACAAATACAGGGAAAAGTTATTAAAAAAATTGAGGAGACTCAAAAACAATATTTTCTTACTGAACAATTAAAAGAAATAGAAAAAGAGTTAGGACAGGAGGGAGAAGGTCCTGAAATAAAACAATTAAAAGATGCGATAACAAAGGCAAAAATGCCAAAAAATGTAGAAGATAAAGCACTGGAAGAATTATCCCGCCTATCTAAAATGATGCCTATGAGTCCTGAGGCAACAGTTATCAGAACATATTTAGAATATCTTATAAATTTACCATGGAGTGTTTCAACTGAAGATAATACAGATATTTCAAATGCAGAAAAAATATTGAATGAAGACCATTATGGGCTTGAAAAAGTTAAAGAAAGAATTTTAGAATATCTTGCAGTAAAGAAAAAGACGGATTCTTTGAAAGGACCGATTTTATGTTTTGTTGGACCTCCTGGAGTAGGAAAGACATCATTAGGAAAATCAATTGCAAGGGCTTTGGGAAGAAAATTTGTAAGAATTTCTTTAGGAGGTATAAGAGATGAAGCAGAAATAAGAGGACATAGAAGAACTTATATAGGTGCTTTACCAGGTAGAATTATTCAGTCATTAAGAAAAGTTGGAGTGAACAATCCTGTTTTTTTACTTGATGAAATTGATAAAATAGGAACTGACTTCAGGGGAGACCCGTCTTCTGCACTTTTAGAAGTTCTTGACCCTGAACAAAACCACTCTTTTTCGGACAATTATTTAGAAGTGGAATTTGACTTATCTAAAATTTTATTTATAACGACTGCAAATAACCCATATACAATTCCAGCACCACTTCTTGATAGAATGGAAATAATTTCTATTGATGGATATACTATCTGGGAAAAAAAGGGAATTGCAAAACATTTTTTAATTCCAAAACAAATGAAGGAACATTCTTTGGGAGACGATGAAATAAAATTTTCTGAGGCATCTATAATTAAAATTATAAAAAATTATACAAAAGAAGCAGGTGTTAGAAATTTAGAGAGAGAAATAGCAAATGTTTGTAGAAAAGTTACAAAAAAAATAGTTCAGGAAAATAAAAAAAGGAAATATATCATAACTTCAAAAAATCTTGAAAAATTTATTGGAATTGAAAAATTTACTGAAACAGAAGTTGAAAAAGAACCGAAAGTTGGAGTTGCAACAGGTATGGCTTGGACTGAATATGGTGGAGAAATACTTTTTACAGAGGCGTTAACAATGAAAGGTAAAGGCAATCTTATTCTGACAGGACAATTAGGGGATGTGATGAAAGAATCAGCACAGGCAGCATTGAGTTATGTAAGGGGTCATGCAGAAGAATTTGGAATAAATCCTGATTTTTACAAAGATATAGATATCCATATTCATGTACCAGAAGGAGCAATTCCAAAAGACGGACCTTCAGCAGGAGTTACAATAGTTACCTCTCTTGTTTCTGTTTTATCAGGAAAACCAGTAAGAGGTGATGTTGCAATGACAGGAGAAATAACTTTAAGAGGGAAGGTTTTAAAAATTGGTGGACTTAAATCAAAAATTCTTGCTGCTCATATTTCAGGAATAAAAAAAATAATAATACCAATAGAAAATAAAAAAGACCTTATTGACCTACCAAAAAAAATAAGAGATGAACTTGAAATAATACCAGTTGAAACTGTAAAAGATGTCCTTGAAAAAGCATTAATCCAATAAA
>DAOOVW010000036.1 GCA_035370465.1 bacterium
GAGCCTTTCCCAACGATACCCCCAATACGAAATACATTATTATAAATATGGGAAAGTGAACTTTCCCATACCTTTTTGGTCACAGGTAACACTCTCCATTTCCAATATTCTTATCCTATCTTTACTTTTACTTCTTTCAATGGGCGGTACAGGACTTGAACCTGTGACCTCCACGATGTCAACGTGGCACTCTAACCAACTGAGCTAACCGCCCTTTCCCTTATTTTATATTTTTTTATCCTTTTTGTAAATAAACCGTATGAGTTGAGGACATCAGTAACACTTTTTTATCTAAATTTTGTTGTTTTTTCATCTCAAATCTTGTTGCTGTCTCTGTTTTATCATTTACATTTTTGTATATTTTAAAAGTATGATAAAGAATGGGAAGAGAACATTTATCTTTTAAGTATTAAGTATTCTATTTTTTAAACAACAAATAGGTGGTGAAAATTTCCAGATTTTACTTTCGGAATATATGAACTCTTAACCAGAGGTCAGCACCTATTTCAACTTTTTTCAATTTATCTCTATAAGGTATTTCATTTTTATCATCAGTATTTACAGCAGAAAATCCCCACCACCCACTTTCAGGAAAAGAATATGAAAAAACACCATTTCCATCACACTTTATAATCTGTGTTTCAAATAAAGGATTTGGTATCTTTGCTCTACCATTTTCATTGTAATACTCAACTTTCACATCAGTGAAAGGTGCTACCTTTCCATCAACTTTTACAATACCGCTAAAAGTATTTCCTTTATAAATAGTATATGGACAGGTTAAAGGTACTATCTCTGTTTTAAGTCCAATTTCCTTGTACCATGTATCCTGCAACTCAAATCCATTAACAATAACTTTTGTATAATGAATAGTATATTTATCATCTGCTGATTCCCAATACGGCTTTGAAATAAAATAAAAAATATAATCACCTGGTTTTTCTAAGGTATATTTTAAAAAATACCCCGTATGCCCATCTTTTTCATTATATCCAGTTACCTTAGTTTCTTTTAATTTGTTTATAAGAGATACTTTATCTCCATTTACAATAACTCCAAATTCTTCTGGTCTTTCCATTGTTATTGTTTGCCCATCAAAAGGATGAGCAAACATAATTTTAACCCCAATTGTACTTTCGTTTTTATTTCCAACATAATCTACATCAGGAATAATCATACCAAAATGCGCAAAACAAATTCCACAAAACAAAAAAACATAAAGAAAAATAAATTTCCTCATTAGAAATCTCCTTATTGTTAATTATAAATTTTACCCATTAAATTATAAAATAAATTTTATTTTTTTCAAAAATTTTGACAGGAACTTTAAAAAATTATAATCTTATAAAAATAATTTTGGCAGTATTCAACAAAAAGGAGAAGAAAATGGGAGAAAAAATAGGAGTTATTCATTACAATACAGGAGATAAAAATTTAGAAGAATTTTTGTCATGGAGCAATAGAAATGATATTGGTTATGTTGAATTACAGAGAAAAGATGTCTGGAATGAAGAAATTAAGACAGATATGGTTGGGAAATTATTGAATAAATATAAAATAAAAATAAGTCAGATAAGTTGTGGAAATGATTTTCTTCAGAAAACAGATGATGAATTTCAAAAGCAGGTAAAAATTGTTGAAACGATGTGTGATATTGTAAAAGAATTGGGATTTAACCATTTAAGAATTGATGGTGGCTGGCCAAAAGAAGGAGTTGAAGAGAAAAATTATAAAAATTTAGTTATGAAAGGAGTTGCAAAAGTTGTTGAAATTGCAGAAAAAAAAGGTTTATATCTTGCTCTTGATAATCATGGAACTGTTACAAATAATTATCTTTTACAATTAGAAATTTTTGAGAATATAAAATCAAAATTTTTAGGAGCAAATCTTGACACAATGAATTATAGATGGTTTGGATATCCTGTTGAAAAATTAACTGAAATATATAAAGCAATTGCTCCTTACGCAATTCATACCCATCTAAAAGATGGAACTGGCTCAAAAGAAAATTATGTAGGAAAGGTTCTTGGAGAAGGAGAAATTCCTGTTATAGAAGCAATAAATATATTAAAAGAAAATGGATATAATGGTGTTTGGTGTATTGAATATGAAGGGAAAGACCAGAATATTGGTTATGAGAAATGTTTTGAGTTTTTAAGAAATTTATTTAAGTAAGATTTGAATAAAAGTTCTATTTATTTTTCGTATTATTATTTCATATAACCTCATCAAGAAACTTCCATGTTTTAAGTTCTTCTATGTTTTCAAAAAAAGCAAATGATGTAAGAGAAACAAGAGTGGAACCAATCACTTTACCACAATTTATATCTGAACAACCAATTGTTTCTAATTCAAAAAAACGCATATCTTCAGAAGAATTAAAAATACTATATGTATCTTCCGCTGAAAAAACCCCCCCTGGTTGTTCATTATCTGCAATGTTAAAATATAATCCATTTTTTGTAGAGGATAGATTTTGTCTTATACATACAATTTTTTGCTCAAAATCAATAAATCCAATTGCTTTTGGGTTAGACTTTCTTTTTATTCCAATCTGTCCTCTTTTCATACCATCAGTTTGATATGTAAATCCCTTTTTATAATAAACAATTTTTTCAATTGGGGGTTCATAAAAATCAAAATTTATGGCATTTTCTGGACTATTAACCAAACAAAATGAAATTGTATTTTCATTAGCATCAAATTGCTCCAGTGTCCATGCAGCAATCAATCCGTTTTCTACTCTAACATCATTAAG
Organism: bacterium; assembly: GCA_035370465.1. Taxonomy (NCBI): domain Bacteria; species bacterium. Next base: position 2,759 of record DAOOVW010000036.1, read on the forward strand.
TACTTCAAAAGAATCCTCGGATATGTAAGTAATAGAGTTGGAAATATTCCATTCTTTGAAAAAAGGGGGTATATCACAAATAGAAATTTTTCTTTTCATTATTACATTAAAAATTGTGTTTGAACGATTAACAAGAACTATCTCTTTTTCAATTACAGCAGAATTTTTGTTATATAATAGGATATTATATGGTTGGCTATTTATACATTCCTGTACATACCATTCATTTCCTCTGTAATTAAATCCAAATTTGCCACCCTCAGGTGCAGGCCAGAGATTGCCACCTCCAAAATTATTAAATGGTCTATTAGGATTTTTAATATTCTCTAAGTCAATCCTGTGCAGAGACAATCCGTCCATAAAAGCAAATACCCGCCCTCCAATATTCGGCGCAATGCATAATATTGAATTGCCATCTTTGAATTCCAGAAGTGATTTACCTTTAATTTCTAAAAAATCTTCATATTTTATTCTTTTGGATAACATTATATCTTCCTATTTTGTTAAAATACTTTAAAGTGTTCCCATATATCACAATTTTAATTATATCTTGAGTCTTCTTTTCTAAATTAAAAGAGATTAGAACAATGATTTGTGAAAATATCTATTGGATAAGTCAAAAGAGAAAACCTTTTTCAAAATTTTCTTCAAGTTTCTTTTTATCTTCTTCTTTTTCCTTGTTTTCTGCAATATCTTTTTTTGTTTCTGTATTTTCTTTTTTCTCTATTTTAGGTAGTTTTTTGTTCTTTTCAATTCTTGGAACTTCATCAAAAAAGTAGTACTCTTTTATTTGATTCACCCATTTACAATATTCACAATTTTTTCCACCTGGCGGGATTTTAGGACTTTCAAGACATTCTATTGCTTCATTGATATATTTTATTACTTCATCTGGGTCTGTTTCAACTTTTTCTACCTTAAAGCCAAAAGAAATACCATTATGTATTTTACTTTCTTCTGGATAATAATAAACAAGGTAAGCAAAATTGCTAACCTTCTTATTATTCTGCCTTAAAAGTAAAGTATAAACACTCATTTGCAGTTGATATGCCTCATGAACTTTATCAGGTGCACTTGCCCTTGTTTTATGGTCAAGAGGAACAAAAGTTCCATCATTAAGAGCAATTGCTTCATCTAACTTACCAAAAATACAATATTTGTTATTTATATCATAATAATATGTCTTTTCAAGTATTGTAATTAATTTTCCTTCTATTTTATCTTCAAGAAAAGGGGGAAGTTGTCCAATGTTTCTATAAAATTCAAAATATTTTTTTATAATACTATCAAGCCCAATTGTTATTGAAGGCATTGGCCCTCTTGGTCTTTGAATTCCATAATGAATATGCAAATAGAAACACTTCGGACATTCTCTATAAATGTTTAATGTGCTTGGTGATAAATAAATTTTGTTTCCCATTTTTAATATTATAAACTAAAATTTAAAGTTTTAAAAGAAATCTTACCCTAAATTAAAAATTTGTGGTAAAATTAACAAAAATAATAAAGTAAAAAGGACTATTACAGGAGAAAAAAATATGTTAACTTCAATTATGGTTGTTGCAGGACTTGGCATAGTTTTTGCTTCATTTTTAACTTATTTTTATGTGAAATTTCAATCAGAAGAAAATCCCTTAGTTTCAAAAATTCAGCAATTACTGCCTGGAGCAAATTGTGGTGCTTGTGGTTTTGCTGGTTGTAATGGGCTTGCAGAAAAACTTATAGAAGGGAAAACAACCCCTGATAAATGTGTTCTTATAAGTTCTGAAAATTTAGAAAAAATTTGTTCATTACTTGGAATTGATAATATGGAGAAAAAAGAAAAAAAAGTTGCAAAATTATTTTGTTTTGGAGGAATAAATGCAAAAAAGAAATTTGAATACAGCACAATAAAAAGCTGTTCTGCTGTTAAATCACTTTTCACAACAAATTATGAATGTCAGTATGGATGTCTTGGCTATGGAGATTGTGTTGAAGTATGTCCTGTACAAGCAATAAATATTGGAGAAAATAATCTACCTGAAATAGACAATGATTTATGTACTGGATGTGGCAAGTGTGTGGAGGCATGTCCAAAAAATATTATTCGTGTTATCCCTTATGGAAAAAATGTTTATATTTCCTGTTCTTCTTATGATAAAGGACCAAAAGTTATAAGAGCTTGTAAAAGCGGTTGTATTGGATGTGGCAAATGTGTTAATATATGTCCAAAAGAAGCAATAAAAATTGAAAATAATCTTGCAATTATTGATTATGAAAAATGTGATAATTGTGAAAAATGTGTTAGCGAATGTCCAAGAAAAATAATTTTTGTCTCAAATAAAAAAGTTGAGATTGCTGTCTAAATGAGAAACATCAAACTGGTTTTTTCTTTTGATGGAAGTAAATTTTCTGGCTGGCAGAAACAGAAAAATAAAAGAAGTGTCCAGGAAACATTAGAAAATACATTAGAAAAAATAACAAATGAGAAAATAAAAGTAATTGGATGTGGAAGAACTGATAGCAAAGTCCATTCTATAAATTATGTTGCAAATTTTAAAACAAATTCAAAAATACCATCGGAAAATCTTAAAAAAGCAATTAATTCTTTTCTTTCACCAGAAGTTTATATAAAGAAAGTAAAAGATATACCTTTAAGTTTTCATTCAAGATATGATGCTTTAAGGAAATCATATATATATCTAATTTCCCTTTCAAAGTGCCCATTTTTAAATAATTATGCACTTTTTTTTGAGAGAGAAATTGATATAGAAAAAATAATTGAAGGGAAAGAATATATAATTGGTAAACATGATTTTTCTGCTTTTAAAGGTGAAGGTAGTAATAATAAAAATCCTGTAAGAGAAATTTTTAAAATTGATATTAAAAAGAAAAGGTTTTTTCTTGATAGAGATGTTAAACTGATTGAAATTGAAATAGAAGGGGATGGTTTTTTATATAAAATGGTAAGAAATATAGTTGGAACTTTAATATATACAGGAATTGGTAAAATCCAACCGTCTGATATAAAAAAAATAATTGAAGGTAAGAACAGAAAGTTTGCAGGTCCAACTGCTTGTGCATCTGGACTTTATTTGAAAAAGGTTGTCTATCCCAAAATAATAAATTCACCCTTGTCCTCGTTAAAGGGGAAAAATAAAAAAATAAATGAATATAAAAGATGAATTTAAAAATTTTTTATCTGAGCGAGTAAAAGAAAATACTTTATTAAGTCAATTCACAAGTTTCAAAACAGGTGGAATTGCAAGAATCATTGTATTTCCTGAAAATAAAGAAGAAATTAAAAAAATTTTTCATTTATCTGAAAAATATCAAAAAGACATACTGATTTTGGGAAAAGGAACAAATATTTTAATAAGCGATTATGGATTTGATGGGGTTATAATTTCAACTTTACTTTTAAAAAAAATCACAAAAAAGGAAAATTTTATTATATCTGAAAGTGGTGTTTTAATCTCTTCGCTTCTGAATTTTTGTCTGAAAAATAATTCAGGAGGTATTGAATTTCTATCAGGCATTCCAGGAACAATAGGAGGTGCCCTTATAACAAATGCTGGACTGAAAAAAGAGTGGATTGGAGAAAAGGTTGAATGGGTTGAGATCTACGATAAAAAAAAGAAGGACTTTGAAATATTGAAAAGGGAAGAAATAAAATTTTCATATAGAGATAGTAATTTAAAAAATATGTTTATTATAAATGCTTGTTTAAGAACTGAAAAAAAGAGAAAAGAAGAAATTAAAAATAAAATACAAAATTATATGAAGGAAAGAATAGAAAAACAACCATTAAGAGAAAATTCAGCAGGTAGTGTATTTAAAAATCCAGAGAATTTTTATGCAGGTGAACTTATTGAAAAATGTGGTCTTAAAGGATATTGTATTGGAGATGCCTGTATTTCTGAAAGACATGCAAATTTTATAATAAATAAAGGAAAAGCAAAATCATCTGATATTTATAACCTGATAAAAATTATTCAGAACAAAGTAAAAGAAAAATTTAGAGTAGAACTTGAACTAGAAATAAAGATAATAGGGAAATTTTGATATGGAACTTTTTAAAAAATGTGAAAAATTTGTATCAGAAAAAGGGATTATAGAAAATAGAGATAAAATTCTTGTTTCTGTTTCTGGAGGTCCTGATTCAATCTTTTTACTTTATTTTCTTTTATATTTGAGAAATAAATATAACTTTTCTTTGTTTGTCTCTTATATTCACCACCATTTGAGAAAACAGGCAGATAAAGAATTTATGTATGTAAAGGAAATATCAAAAAAATATGGAATCCCGTTTTATTATAGAAATATTAAGATTGAAGGAAAAACAGGAATTGAAGAAAAAAGCAGAGAAAAAAGGTATAAGGCACTTTATCAAATTGCAAAAAAAACAGGAGTTAATAAAATAGCAACAGGACATACTCTTGATGATAATATTGAAAGTGTTCTTTTAAATTTTTTTAGAGGAACAGGACTTGCAGGTATGTCTGGAATTTTACCAGAAAGAAAAATTTATAAGAACTCAAATATTTTTCTTATAAGACCAATCCTTACTGTTAGAAAAAGTGAAATAAAAAAATTTTTAAATAACAAGGGAATTAAGTATTATTTAGATAAATCAAACTTAAACTTAAAATATAGAAGAAATTTAATAAGGTATAAAATAATCCCATATCTTAAAAAATTTTTCCCATCATTTACAGATATTATTGCAAAAACATCTTCTATTTTGCAGGATGATTTTCTTTATATAGAAAAAGAAGCAATAAAAACATTGGAGTTAATTTTGAAAAATGGGCAATTTAATGTTTCAGAGTTTAAAAAAATTGATATTTCAATCAGAAGATTTATAGTTCAACTTTTATTTGAAAAAATAGCAGGAGTATCTTATAGGTCATATAACAAAATTGAAAATTTGAGAAATTTCATTGAAGGAATAAAAGAAAGTTATGTCCCAATTTCAATAATTGAAGAAAGAATTAAAGGGGAAAAAAAAGAAAGGAAAATTTATAAAGTGATTGAAATACCTGGAAAATATAATGTTGATGGGATTTTTATTGAAAGTGAATATATTAAAAAAAGCCCCTTTATATTTAAAAACATGGATAAATATACTGGTTATTTTGATGGAGAAAAAGTTGGAAAGAAAATAATTGTAAGAAGTAGAAAAAAAAGGGATATGTTTCAACCATTAGGGATGCAAAAAGAAAAAAAACTTTCAAGATTTTTAATTGATAGGAAAATTCCAATTTACAAAAGGGATAAAATTTTAATTTTTCAATCAAAAAATGAAATAATGTGGGTCTGTGGAGTTGAAATATCTGAAAAGTTCAAAATTACAGAAGAAACAAAAAAAATATTGAAAATAAAAGTAAATGTATAAAATTTTGCTGTAACTTTGTAAACTTACGAATGTATTTTTTCTCTTTACTCCCACTCTATTGTGGCAGGTGGTTTAGAAGTTATATCATAAACAACTCTATTAACTCCTCTTACTTCATTAACAATTCTTGTTGAAATTCTATCAAGAACTTTGTAAGAAATTTTTGCCCAATCAGCAGTCATTCCATCAGTGCTTTTTACAACTCTTATTGCAATTACATTTTCATAAGTTCTTTTATCTCCCATAACTCCAACTGTTTTTATTGGTAGTAAAACGGCAAATGCCTGCCACATAGAGTTATAAAGAGATGCTTTTTTAATTTCATCTTCTACAATTGTATCTGCCTCTCCTAAAATTTCAAGAAGATGTTTATTTACACTACCTATTATTCTAACGGCAAGACCAGGTCCTGGGAAAGGATGTCTATTTATTATAAAATCAGGGATATTTATCTCTTTTGCAATTTTTCTTACTTCATCTTTGAATAAAAATCTAAATGGTTCAACGAGAGAAAATTTTAGTTTTTCTGGTAGTCCTCCTACATTATGATGTGTTTTTATCCTTGCAGTTGGCCCACCAAATGCGGGAATACTTTCAATTACATCTGGATATAAAGTTCCCTGTGCTAAAAATTTTGCACCAAATTCTTTTGCTTCTTTTTCAAAAATTTTTATAAAGGTATTTCCAATTATTTTTCGTTTTTTTTCTGGGTCGGCAACATTTTTTAGTTGTTTTAAAAAAATTTCACCTGCATCAATATATTTCAAATTAACCTTTTTCTGAAACCACTTAACTATTTTTTCTTTTTCTCCCTTTCTTAATAGCCCATTATCAACAAATATGCTTAATGATTTTTCTTTACAAACATCTTGAAGTATTAAAGAAAGCGTTGAAGAATCAACTCCTCCACTTAATCCACATATAATTTTTTCATCTCCTACTTTTTCTTTTATTTCTTTTTTTATTTTTTCAAGAATTATTCCATAATTCCATGTAGGTTCTAATTTACATATTTTGAAAAGAAAATTACTTATTATTTTTTTACCTTCTTCTGTATGAGTAACTTCTGGATGAAATTGTAGCCCATATATTTTTTTATTTTTATCTCTTATTGCCGTTATGGGAGATATTTCTGTTCTACCAATTATTTTAAAATTATTTCCAGTTTTTTTTACAATATCCCAATGACTCATCCAGACAATTGTTTTTTCTTTTAAATTATTAAAAATTTCTTCTTTTCTATCAGGATAAAAAATTGTTTTCCCATATTCTCTTTTTTTACCTTCTTCAACTTTTCCACTGAAAAATTCAGATATGAGTTGCATCCCATAACATATCCCGAGAACATAAAAACTACCATCAAATATTCTTTCATCAAATTTATAAATACCTTTTTGTATATGTCCTGGTCCACCTGATAGTATAATTGCTTTTATATCTTTTTCTTTTAATGTTTCTATTTTTATATTAGGAAGGAATATCTCACTATAAACATTCATTTCTCTAACTCTTCTTGCAATAAGCTGGGTGTATTGAGAACCAAAATCAATAACGCCTACCATCCCTTTCTTCCTCTGCGTTTTTGTGCCTCTATCATAATAACCTTATTAAAAAAAATCAAAATTTTTACTTATAATGTTGGGAAATATGTTTTTATTTCAAAATCAGTTATCTGTTGTCTATACATATCCCACTCAATTTTTTTAGCAGTAATTAAGTTATTATAAATATGGTCTCCAAGTACTTCTTTTAAAAATTTACTTTCTTCTGCTACTTCAATTGCTTCTATTAAACTACCTGGAAGACATTTTATATTTAATTGCTCCATTTCTTCATCTGTCAAATGATAAACATCCCTTTCAAGCGGTTCGGGTAATTGATAATTATTTTCAATCCCTCTCATTCCAGCAGCAGACATACAAGCAAAAGATAAATATGGATTGCATGCAGGGTCAGGAGAACGAAATTCAACCCTTGTTGATTTCTCTTTTCCTGGTTTGTACATTGGAATTCTAACAAGTGAACTTCTGTTTCTTCTTGCCCAACAAATATAAACAGGTGCTTCATACCCAGGGACAAGTCGTTTATAAGAATTTACCCATTGATTACATACAAAAGTTATCTCTCTTGAATGATTTAATATTCCTGCAATATATTTTTTACCTATATCAGAAAGATTATATTTATCATTTTTATCAAAAAAAACATTTTTATCTCCTTTAAATAATGACTGATGAACATGCATTCCACTTCCATTAACACCATATATTGGTTTTGGCATAAATGTTGCATAAAGACCATTCGCTTGTGCTACATCTTTTACCACCATCCTGTAGACCATAACAATATCTGCCATCTCTAATCCCTCTTTATATCTTAAATCAATTTCATGCTGACTTGGAGCACCTTCATGATGTGAATATTCAACATCTATTCCCATTTTTTCAAGTGTTAAAATAACCTCTCTTCTTACATTATTTCCTGCATCAAGTGTTGTTATATCAAAATATCCACCTTCATCAAGTATCTGAGGGTTGTTATCATCTTTAAAAATAAAAAATTCAAGTTCAGGACCAACATTATATGAAAACCCCTTTTCTTTTAATTTTTTAAGTTGTTTCTTTAAAATATATCTTGAATCACCTTCATAAGGGGACCTATCTGGATTTAAAATATCACATATCATTGCTGATTCTCCCCTTTCTTGTGGTCTGTAAGGAAGAATTGTAAAAGTAGACGGAACTGGTAAAGCAATCATATCTGATTCATCAATTCTGGCAAATCCCTTTATTGAAGAACCATCAAATCCCATCCCATCTTCAAGAGCAACTTTTAACTCTTCATTTGTTATTGAAAATCCCTTCATCTGTCCAGTTATATCAGCAAAAAATAGTCGTATAAACTTAATATCATTTTTTTCTACTATTTTTAAAACATCATCTTTATTTAAATTGTTATTCATAGTTCCTCCAAATTATTTGAAAATATTTTCCCATAATTTTGTAGTGTATCCTCCAACAAGCCGCACTGCAATTTCATCTGGCAATTCATTAACTCTTCTATTAAATGGCTCCGGCGTAACAGGTCCATCATAGCCAGTTTCTTTAATTGTTTTTAAAAAACTAGTAAGGTCAATAATTCCTGTTTCCCCTGGAATATTTCTCTCAGTATCTACCAATTTTTCAATATCTGAAAAAGGGGCATCATTTATGTGAACATAAATAATTTTATTTTTATCTAATTTTTTAATATCTTCTAAACTTCCACCAGAAGTGAACCAGTGCCACGAATCAAGTAAAATCCCTGCATTTTCAAAGTCAGAAACCAAATCAAGCATCTGCTCAATAGTATGAACAAATGGGTATTTATGGTCTTTTCTAAAAGATGGTGTCCCTATAAATTCAAAGCCAATTTTACACCCACCAATTACTTCTGTTATTTTTTTTATTATTTTTCTATGCCACTTAAAATTCTCATTATATTCCATCTCATCTGAATATGGTTTTATCCATGTGTAAATTCTTTCTGCCTCAATTTCAGATGCAATCTTAACAAATTTTTTTAATTTTTCTATTCCCTTTTTAAAATTTTCTTCTGAGTAAATATCAATAGGCAACCCCCATCCACCAACTTTAAGATTAAATGAAGAATACATACCTTTGACATAGTCAACTGAATATTTTTCAACAAGTTCAATTGTTTCATCAACTGGTAAATCCATACCTTCAAATTCACCAATAGTTGCAAGTCGTAGGCATTCTCTTAAACTTTTATTTATTCCAAGTGCACCAGGTGCCAGATTTTTAAACATTCCCACCTCCATTTTTGTTTCTTATTATATCATACTTTAAAATTTTTTATATGTATCTTCCATATTCTTTTGTACTTTCGTACATCGCCACTATATTTTCAACAGGAGTAAGAGGTGCAAGATTGTTCCCTTCTCTCATTATAAACCTTTTCCCTTTCATTATTCCGCTTTCACATATTTTTTTACTTCATCTTTAACTTCATTTTCTTTACCATTTTTAAGTAAAACAATATTTGGTCCACCTATAATTTCAATTTCTTCACCTAATTCTTCCCTTAATTTTCTAAAATTTACAGGAAAACCAGTATCAAATGAAATAACATCCAAGTTTTCCTTTAGAAACTTAAATAAATGTCCTGCATTACCACATAAGTGGATATGAACTTTCCCTTCTTTTTCTTTAAATTCTTCCACTAATTTTTTATGAAAAGAAAACAAAATTTTTATATTTTTCAACTGATAAATTCGCAATTAGATCATCTGCAAAAGAAAAAATTTTTGATTTAAAATTTATTTCTGCCTTTTCTTCTTTTTCTGCTCTCCATTTTCTTATTTCTGTCATTCTTTTTATTATATTTTCAGTAACAAAACTCATAAGGTCAAAAAAATATTTCAGTAAGACCTCTCAATTTTCCAGCAACTGTAAATGGTCCATCTGTTCCTTCTCATGGAATTGTTAAAGGACCTTTTACTTTTTTCCCTTCAAATTCAATATCTTTATATCTTCTATTCATATATTCAAAAAATTCCATTGCTTTTCCAAGTAAATTTCCTTTTAAAGGGTACGGTGGCTCAATTTCATATAATCTATGTTTGTTTTCTTTGAAAATTGGGTTGACATCTGGAGGAATAAAATTTCCTAAATATATAATTTCACATCCAAACCAACCACTTTCATAATTGTTTTGAAAATCAACATTAATTTGCCAGCCATCAGAAGGAATTCTCATTTCTGCATCGCATAAAATATTTTCTTTCCACCACTTTTGAAAAAGTAATTGACATTTTATATGAATTTCAGGGTCATTATAAAACTGATAAAAAGTATAACCTTCTTTATTTAATTCAGGATTCTCAAAAAAATTTCTTATACTTCCACCAACAATTACAGGGACTCTTCCATGTCTCTTCTCTTTGTAATCATCCCATAGTTTTTTTTACTTCTTCATTATGTTTTTCATAATCAATTTTCTCTTTTAAGAAAAAACTCATTATCCCCCCATTTAGAATTTTTATTTATTAGATTTTTTTATAATATGGTTGGCAAGACATATATACATAAAGGGGTAATAGTATAAAGTTTAAATGTAAAATTAAAAGAAGTACATGAATAAAAAAATTTCAAATTTTTGCCTCTGTGTTTGACCTAATCCACTTTACTGATATCTATCATCCTCATTTCTAAAACAGTATTTCTCTTCTTAATTTACCTTTATAAATTACCAAACCCTCTTCTATTGGTTTATTTACAAACCAGTTTTCTTCTCCCTTTAATATCTCTTTTAAATATGGAAAAGTTGCATAATTTAAAGCAATTGTTGATGTTTTTGGAACAACACCAGGAATATTTGGAACACAATAATGGATAATATCCTTATAAATAAAAATTGGGTTTTTGTGAGTTGTGGACTTACTTGTCTCACATAATCCACCTTCATCTATTGCAACATCAACAATAACACTCCCTTTTTCTATTACATCTAAATCTTCTTCCTTTATAATAACTGGTGTTCTTTTTCCAGGTATAAGAGCAGCACCTACAATTACATCTGCTTTTTTTAAAGAACTTATTAAATTTTCTCTATCCGAATATAAGACATCTGCTTTTTTAAATCTTTCTTTAAGAATTTTAATTTTATTCTCAGCAATCTCAAGAAATGTAATTTTTGCCCCAATCCCCTCTGCTATAATACCAGCAGAATATCCAACAACGCCACCACCAATTATTAAAACATTACCACTTTCAACATTTTCTACTCCTGATAACAAAATCCCCTTTCCACAATATTCTTTTTCTAAATATTTCATTCCTTCCTGAATACTTAATTTCCCAGCAATTTCACTCATTGGTTTTAAAATTGGCAAATTTCCATTTTCTTCTACAAGTTCATAAGCAATACAGTTAACTTTTTTCTCAATTAATTTCTCTGTCATATTTCTATTTGATGAAAAATGGCAAAAAGTGAATAATGTCTGTCCCTCACTTAAAAGTTTTATTTCTTCTTCCTGGGGTTCTTTTACCTTTACAATTAAATCACATTTTTTATATATATCTTCAAGTCCTTTAACAATTTCTGCACCAACTTCTTTATAGTCATTATCTGAAAAACCCGCGCCTACGCCTGCATTTTCTTGAATAAACACCTTATGCCCATCCTTTATAATATCTTTAACAAAAGATGGAATTAAACCAACTCTATATTCTTCAACTTTTATTTCTTTTGGTACACCTATTATCATTTTTTCATCTCCTTTACTGTTTCAATTACTTTATCAGCCATATATTCAACTTGTTTTTTTGTTAGTGGATATAAAGGCAAATGCGTAAATCTGTGTAAGAATAAATCTTCAGCATTAGGACATGACTTTTTTATCTTTTCTGTATCATATCCCAATTGTTTCAGGTATGAGAACCTATATAATGGAGCAAAATGCTGTATTTGAGTAACTCCTTTTTCTGTAAGTTTTTGTTTAAATAATTGAATATCTCCTTTTAATTTTTCTGGTTCTATTTGTATAAGATATAAATGATGAGTTGGGGTTATATCATATGTATCTAATGGAGGAGTTATTATTCCATCAACATCTTTAAAACAACTATTCAAAAATTCAGCATTTTTTCTTCTTTCTTTAATTATCTTTTCAATCCTCTTAATCTGACTTAATAATGCAACTGCTTGAATTTCTGTTGTAGAATGATTTCCAGCAGGTATATAGTCACTTTCTCTTTTTAATGCGACTACATCATAAAGCCAGTGTTCAATTGGATTTGAACTATCAAAACCAACAAATCTTGCTTTCGGAAAGTCCTTACCAATTTCTGAATTTGTAACAACTATACCACCTTCGCCAAGAGAAGTAACATTTTTAACTTCATGAAAACTGAAAGAACCAAAGTCACCAATTGTTCCAATTGCTTTTCTTTTATACCAACCACCAAAAGCATGTGCTGCATCTTCTACAACTTTTAAATTATATGTTTTGGCAATTTTCATTATTCTAGCCATATCACATGGATAACCACCGATGTGAACTGGTATTATTGCTTTTGTCTTTTTTGTTATTTTTCTTTCAATATCATCCGGGTCAATATTTATGGTTCTTCTATCAATATCTACCAATACAACTTTCGCTCCTATTAAAAGAGGATAAGAAATTGTTGAACAAAAAGTTATTGCAGGTGCTATAACTTCATCACCTGGTTTTAGTCCAGAAAATTTAAGTCCTATTTCAAATCCAGCAGTTGCATTTGTTATAAAACAAGCATATTTTACATTTAAAAATTTGCAGACATATTCTTCTAATTCAAGAACTTTATTTCCAAGTGTAAGTTTAGTTGCATATCTCCCATATTTGAGAAGATTTTTAAGCTCCTTTTTCACATTTTTTAACTGTTTTTTATAATTTTTATTATCAACTGGCTGGATTAAAAATTTTAAAATTTCTTCAATATCATCAATATTTGTACTTTCTCCAACTGCTGCCCATGGAACAGCAACATTTCCTGTATCATACCTGAAATCACTTACTTTCTTCTTATTCATATCTCTCTCCTTTTCCTGTTTTTCTTACTGCCAAAATTGGTTAATTAAATTCACTCTACCTTTTCTCACAAAGACAAATGAAATGTGAAAAGTAAGATGTGAGAAGTAGAAATCCCGTAAGCGCAACTTATCACTTCTGCGCCTGCCCGTCTGAGCATTAGCGAAGGAGGGTAGGGATGGTCTGTAAGTAAGTCCTAAACCCTTCTATGGAAGAGAATCCACCCCCTCGGGCGTAGCCCAGAGAAATTGTGTGGACACTACGGGCGAGACCACATTCCTCTCTACAAAGATAGAGGGGTAAACCTTGAAAGGGGGAGATTTTAAAATCCATTCTAACCTTCCTTTGATAAAGGAAGACACTCTATATCAAATTAAAAAGTAAAAAGTTTTTTAACAAGTTAAAAACTAGGAGAAATTTCTCCTTGAAATTGTTCTTTGACAATTTTAAGATGCTTTTGTTCATCATAAGTTGACCTGTTTTTCTTACAGGAACATTTTTGTCTTTTTTTTATTATAGAATACCATTTATTTTTGT
>DAOOVW010000037.1:0-7122 GCA_035370465.1 bacterium
AATCCATCCCATCCTTCCCTTGGAAAGGGAAGGAGTATCTTCCCCCTTTTAGAAAGGGGGGATGAAGGGGGGGATTTCATCCTTCTCCCCGTTGGGGAGAAGGTAGGGATGAGGGGGATCGCTACTAACATATAAAAAAGATTAATAAATATATTAAAGATGAGTTACAAAGGCAAATATAAAATAGGAGAAATTCTTGTTTATGCAGTTGAGAAAAAAGCATCGGATATTCATATTGTTGCAAAATTTCCTGCCAATATAAGAGTCAATGGTCAATTAATTGTTACTGAATTTCCTGAACTATCTTCTGATGAATGTAAGGACTTAATTTATGATATTTTAAGTCCCTCTCAAATTAAATCATTTGAAGAAAAAAAAGAATTAGATTTTTCTTATGGAGTAAGTGGATTGGGAAGATTTAGAATCAACTTACATTATCAAAGGGGCACAATAGGAATAGCAATAAGACCAATTAAAGACAAAATTCCAACATTTGCTGAACTGGGATTACCTTCTGATATGCTAAAAAAATTACTTTCTCAACCGCATGGGTTAGTTCTAATATGTGGCCCAACTGGAAGTGGAAAGTCCACTACTCTTGCTTCAATGGTTGAATATCTTAATCAAAATTTTCCAATGCATATTATTACAATAGAAGACCCTATTGAGTATATTTTCAAACACAAAAGGTCAATAGTTGAACAGCGGGAAATTGGAATAGATACTGACTCATTTAATGAAGCATTAAAAAGAGTTTTAAGGCAGGACCCAAATGTTGTTTTAATTGGGGAAATGAGAGATATTGAAACAATTGAAGCAGCACTAAGAATTGCTGAAACAGGGCATCTTGTTCTTGCGACTTTACATACAGGTGAAGTAATTCAAGCAATGGGAAGAATTGTAAATAGTTTTTCAGAAAATTTACAACAGACAGTTAAAACACAACTTTCACTTGTTCTTCTTGGTGTCTTTGTTCAACAATTGTTACCTAAAAAAGATAATAACGGTAGAATTCTTGCAACAGAAATAATGATAACCAATTCTGCAATAAGGAATTTAATCAGAGAAGGACACTTTGAACAAATTTATTCTCAAATTCAATTAGGTGGAGAAAGTGGAATGAGAACAATGAATTCTTCTTTGCTTTCTCTTTACAAAAACGGACTTATTTCAAAAGACATTGCATTAGCAAATTCTCCCAATGTCAAAGAACTAAAAAAACTTTTAGGAGGCACTTAATACTCAGGGCAACTTAGTTGACTGAGCAGTATAAAGTAGAGAGTAGTAAGTAGCGAGATTAAAAAAGCCCCCCTCACCTTGAACCTCTCCCCAACGGGGAGAGGCAGAAAAGAAAAAAAGGGGAGAGGGGAAAAATAAAGAATTTTAATTTTCACTATAATTTTCTTCGCCCCACAGGGGAGAAGATTAAGATGAGGGGGAATTGTTCTACACAGGCAGTTTAAAATTAAGTTGCACGAACCAGCCCTACCCTCCTTCTCTAATGCTCAGACGGGCAAGCGCAGAAGCGATAAGTTGAGCAGACGGAGTTTTAAAGTGCAAAGTGTAAAGTAAAAAAAATAGGAATTAAAAATGGCGAAATATTTTTATGTAGCGAGAGATTTTTCAGGTAAAAGGAGAGAAGGAGTAATAGATGCGGATTCAAATATGACTGTAATTCTTAATTTGAGGAAACAAAATCTTATCCCTATTGAAATTAACTTTATTGGAGAAAAAGGACTTTCCCCAATAGTTTCTCAAAAAAAACAAACAAGAGGAAGAGTTTCACTTGGTGAACTTGCAATATTTTCAAGACAATTTACTACAATGCTTGATGCAGGTGTGCCTATTATTGATATAATTGGTGACCTTTCTGAACAAACAACCAACAAATATTTTTCCTATGTTCTTTCAAAAATAAAGATTGAAATTCAAGAAGGAAGCAATTTTTCAAATGCTTTGACAAAATTTCCAAATGTTTTTTCTCCTCTTTATGTTTCTCTTGTTAGAACAGGTGAAGAAAGTGGAAATTTAACAAAAATTATGGAAGAACTTGCAAAATATCTTGAGGACCAAATTGCACTATTAAGAAAAGTAAGACAGGCGTTAAGTTATCCTTCTGTGATATTTGTTTTTTTCTTAGGGGTTATTTCTTTTGTTTTTTTATTTTTAATCCCAAAATTTCAGTCAATTTTTACCAGTTTAGGAACTAAACTTCCTCCCCTTACAATGTTAATTTTCAATATAAGCCATGCTTTTTTCAAATTTTTTCCAGTAATTATTGTTGGAATAATTTTACTTATAATTGCCTTTTTAATTTTTAGAAAAACCACCACAGGAAGGCAAATTATAGATACAATTAAATTAAGATTTCCTTTTTTTGGAAAACTTATTACAAAAATTACTCTTTCAAGATTTTCTCGTTCACTTTCTACATTACTTTCAGGAGGTGTAAGTATAGTAGTTGCTTTAGAAATTGCATCATCTGGAGAAAATGTTATAGTTGAAAAAATTATAAAAAATATAAAAAAAGAAATAATATCGGGAAAAACGCTTGGTGAAGAAATGAAAAAATACAAAATTTTTCCACCACTTCTTGTGAGAATGATAAAAATAGGAGAAGAAACAGGTCGACTTGAAGATATGCTTAATAGAACTGCAAAATTTTTTAGTGATGAAGTTGATGCAACAATAAACATAATGACTTCAATAATAGAGCCAGTGCTTATAATTGGATTAGGGGTTGTTGTTGGAATAGTTGTTTTAGCAATATATCTTCCAATTTTTCAAATTGCAGGAGCAGTAAAGTAAAAATTCACTCAGGCACTGGTTCCGAAAAGAAATTTAACCCCCGCGGTTATACTTTGCGGGGAATTTTTAAAAAATTTGACAAAAATATTGACAATAAGGTATAATATAACAAAAAAAAGGAGGTGAGAAAGGATGAAGAAAATAAGAAAAATGATGAAGAACAAAAAGGGGTTCACACTAATAGAATTGATGGTTGTAGTTATCATCGTTGGTATATTAGCGTCAGTAGCAGTTCCTCTTTACACTGCTCATGTTAAGCAGGCAAAAGCATCAGAAGGCGCAGCGCTTGTTGGTTCCGTCAGAACTGCAGAGTTAGTTTATTATGCACAACATAATACATATACAGATGACAAAACTGAGTTAGGAATAGATGCATCTGCAAATAAATACTTCACTGATTACAGCTTTGACGGTGATGTGACTGCAACAGCTTTTAAAGCAATAACAACCTGTGATGATGATGCAAATTTAAAAGTCAGAATAGACCAGAATGGGTATTTAGAATGGACTAAGGATGGTGGAACTAACTGGAACCCTTGGTAAAAATTAGAAAAAGGGGCGGACTTAAAAGTCCGCCCCTTTCTTTTCTTCATTGTTTTTTTCCTCTTTGTAAAAATTTTCAAAAAATTTTCTTTAATTTTTCCCCTTATAACTCACTCAAAATAACACCATATTTTTAAAAAATATGATAAAATATATATAAAAAGTAAAATGTAGAGAGAACAAAAAGAGATAAAGAAATTATATTTTTAGTAGAAGAACCCCCAGAAGGGGGATATGAAGCAAGAGCATTAGGATATTCTATTTTTACACAGGCAGATACATTGGATAAATTAAAGAAAGAGGTCAGGGATGCTGTTAAATGTCATTTTGAAGAAGAGGAGATGCCTCTTATTATCAGGTTGCATATAGTAAAAGAGGAAGTGGTAAAAGTATGAAAATTCCAAGAGATATAAATGGAGAAGAATTAGTAAAATTTTTAAAAAAATATGGATATGAAATTACAAGACAGAACAGGAAGTCATATCAGATTAACAACTCACAAAAATGGAACGCACCATATTACAATTCCTAAACATAAAGTTTTGAGAGTAGGAACTTTAAATTTCATCTTAAAAGATGTTGCTGAACACCTAAAATTTGAAAAAGAACTTCTAATTAAAGAAATAAAATTATGCCGTAGAAGTTGAACAGAATTATGTTAATAAATAGTAGTGTAAAAAAATAAAAAGAAGCAAAGCCCCCCTCACCCTCGCCCCTCTCCCCTATGGGGAGAGGAGAAAATAAATGAAAAAAGAAAAAGGTTCCTTCCTTATTTCTTCTCCCCTTGGGGGAGAAGATAGATGAGGGGGGATTGCTTGCTACTAAAATATAAATGAGGATTGGATAAAATTAAAAATGGTACCTAAAGTTGCAGTAGATATTGGAGAAAAGTATATTAAAGTGCTTGAAGGATATAGAAAAAAAGATGTTTTTCTTATAAAAAATTTTGGTATGATAGAAAATCCAGTTGAAAATTGGAAGAAAAGTACTGAGGAGGATTCATCTGGAATTTTATCTAATGTTTTAAAAGTATATCTCAAAGAACTTAATATAAAAGATAGAAATACTGTATGTTCTATCAGTGGTGAAGGTTTAGTTATACATTATTTTGAAATACCAGAAATGCCAGAAGAAGAAATAAAAAATGCAGTTGAGATTGAAGTTCTTCAGGTAATTCCAACAGGAATTGAAAATATAGAATATGATTATTCTGTATTCAATGTTGGAGGGAAAAAATATGTTTTTTTTGTTGGGTATCCAAAAGAAAAATGTGATTTCATTTTAAATGTTTTTCAAAAATCAGGACTTAAACCATTAATTATGGATATAGATGGTCTTGCTCTTGTTAATTGTTATAATTATGTGAAAAAGAATAATTGGCAATTACCTGTTTTTATTCTTAATTTGGGGCATAACACAACAAACCTTTCAATTGCTCAAAAGGATGGATTTATTTTTGTTAGAGATATTCCTTTTGGTGGGAATAATGTAATAAATTTTATATCTGAAACAAAAGAAATTTCAATTGAAGAAAGTGAAAAATTTATTACAGATGAGGAGAATTATGAAGAAGTAAAAAATGCTGTAAAAAACTCCTCTGAAGAACTTTTGAGAGAAATTGAAATAGGGGTGGAGTATTTTAGAACAAGAACAGGAGAAAGACCATCTGAATTTCTTATAACAGGTGGAAGTTCTACTCTTTCTGGTTTAAAACAATTGTTAGAAGAAGAATTACAGGAAAATATTGAAATATGGAATCCATTTGAATACATAGATGAAAATTTAGTTCCTCCTGATATAAAAGAACGGGGTAGGTTTTTTTCTATATCATTAGGGCTTCTTACAAGGAAAATTGGATGATAGAAATAAATATTCTGCGTAAAAGATTGGAAAGATTTCATAGAAGAAGGGTATTAACAAAAATTATTATATTTTATTTTGGAGGTCTTTTTCTAATTCTTTTAATTCTTGGTGGAGTATACCTATCAAATAAACTTATAATTTTACAGGATAAAGAAAATATGGATAAATTAAGGGCAGATATAAGAAAAGATGAATTATTAGTAGAAATGGTAAAAAAATTTCATGATGAATGTAATGTTTTATGTAAAAATATATCTTTTTATAAAGATGAGATAAATACCAGAGTTGTATGGTATGATAAACTATCTTTAATTTCCAATTGTCTACCTCCTGGGATGTATCTTAATAGAATTTCTTTTAAAGAAAGTGGAAGTCAAGAAAAAAAGAAAGTGATTATTATTGATGGATATGTGTCTCCAATTGTTGAAAACCCAAGAAAATCACTTTCTTATTTTGTTCAAAATCTTAAAAGAGATGGAGGTAGTTTTATAGATAAAATAACCCTAACACAAATAAATAATGTAAAAACGGAAGAAGAAGTTGTTTATTTTGTGTTTGAATGTTCTTTAAAATAATTGTTAATTCCCTCTCCCCGCAGGGGAGAGGGAAGAAAGGGGAGAGGCAGAAAGAGAAGGAGAAAAAGTTTCTTCTCCCCGTTGGGGAGAAGTTAGATGAGGGGGGTTGATATTTTCCACTTTGACAACGGGAGATTTTGGGGAATTACAGGAAATCCATCCCTGCCTTCCTTTTTCAAAGGAAGGAGACAATCTTTCCCCCTTTAGTAAAGGGGGATTGAGGGGGATTTGAAGGGGGATTGAAATTTTGTGCCTGAGTATAACACAACTTCTACTGATATTTACGAATAAAAAATGAAAATGAAAGAATATATAATTTATATTAAAAAATATGCTGTTTGGATGCTGATTTCTTATGCAGCAATTATATTGGTTTTTTATGTTTTCTTTTTATTGCCACAAAGGAGATTTATAAATGAGGTAAAGGTTGAAAAAGAAACTGTTGAATATTACTATTTAAAAATTAAAAATATACCTGTGGTTTTTGATACAATAAACAAAACTCTTTCTGTTGTAAAAGATCAGATAAAATGTTTTGAATGGCTTGCAAATACTGATGACCCGAATTTTCTTATGTTTCAATATCTTGGAGAAAAGGCAGAAAAATATAATCTTGAACTATCTATTCTTGAAAGAAATTTAAAAGATGAAAAAAGTTCTAAATATTATATATGGAAAACAAAACTTGTTGGTTCTTTTCCAGACCTTTTAAAATTTCTTTATGAGGTTGAAACAGGAGATAAATATCTAAAAATAGATGAGATTGAAGTTGGGAAAGAAGGGGAAAAAGTATTTTTTGATTTAAAAATTGTTGGAATAAAAGGGGGAAAAAATGAATGAAGAGAAAAAGAGAATTTTAAAAATTGGAATATTGGTTATTCTTCTATTTGTTATATTTTTTTCAACTTTAACTTTAAAAGGAAAAGAAAATGCAAGTGCAGAAGGACAAAAAAATAAAGAGAAAAGATTAAGTGTTGTCTTACAAGAAGCAGAAGAACATTTTGCAGAAATTAAAAAGAAACTACAGGATATTGACAATATGAAAAAAACACCTGAATTGAATCTTGTAAGAAAAGACCCATTTAATCCAATAAAAAGAAAAATTGATGTTGAAAAAGTAGAGAAAATTATCAGAGAAGAAGAAAAAAAAGAAATTACCTTTTTAATTTCAGGGATTGTATATGATGAACAAAAACCAATGGTGATAATAGATGATAATGTAAAATGTGAAGGGGAATATATAGAGGAATATCAAATATATAAAATTTTTCCTGATAGTATTTTATTAAAAAATGGAAACGATTTTTATGAACTAAAAATGAATTTTGAAGAA